>NZ_JBHINE010000008.1:0-96528 GCF_042194715.1 Bartonella sp. CM120XJJH
AAGAAGAAATCATTGCGAGAAAGCAAGCGCGCTTGTTTTAAGATTTCTAATGCTTCTGATGATAGAGGCACGCGAAACTCTTCTGTAGTATCACGTCGACCTTTCATATTTTCAGCAGGGATTGTCCAGATATCGCCATCAACTTGATCTTTATGAATATGACACAAAGGATTGGTACGAACCCCTGTCAGAATAAGCAAACGCAAAGCCAGTTGTGTTAGGGTTGAAGCTTCGCAAAGTGTTTTATAAAAAGCAGGAACATCTTTCCAATCCATTGCTGGTAAGTTTTGGACTTTATGGCGTTGTTTACCTAAGAGAGCACGTGCTTTTTCTGTTGCTTGTAAATCAACATTCAATCCTAATGCAGCCACATGTTTGAGACAAAGATTAAGACGTATCAATGCTGTCTGAGCTGTTCCAGCTTTTGAATGCCAAATGGGAGCAAGTGTATTGCGTATCTCTGTTTGTATAATCTCTGAAACGGGGAGGCAACCTAATTTGGGGAGAATATGGAGTTTTAAGGGTAAAAACCAGTTCCCATCTTTACCGTCACCTTTTAATTCACCTTTCCGACTTTCAAAAGCCTCTAAAGCAATATCTTTTAAATAATGGAGATTGCTTATTGCCTCACGCTTTTGTTTTTCACGTTCTTTAATTGGGTCACGACCTTCACGAAGAACAGAACGCCACCCTGTTGCCAATTCACGGGCTTGTTTTAAGGAAACATCTCTCAAGGCATCCCAAGCCCATTTCGCGGCGCCGACCATGAATGGTATAACCTAAAAACTCTCGTGAAAAGATAAGATTAATAGTGCATCATTATTTTTTATGTTATTAAGATACGGGTTGATACTAACAGATAATCTATTTCCCGAGTCATGGCAGCTTTTTGCACTTGAGATAGTTTATTAAAAGGAATTTTTATTTCTTTCTTTATGTGTTTCTATTCACACATCAATCTCGCTTATAATGTGTACACAAAAAGTTTTGATTGCTTCAACATGAACAGGTTTGGAAAAGAGAGAATCTTATGATACTGAGGAGCCAATTCAATATATAAAACAATAAATTATCCTTATGAATAAAAATGTTTATATTATCTTTTATTCAACCCCACATTTTTTGCAGAAAAATAGAAAATATAAAAATGAGTTAAATGACAATTATAAAAAATTCTATTATCACATAATTTCAATAAATGATACAAAACTTAGGCTATAAAAAGCTGAATCATTCGCAATAAAAGTATTTTCATTGCCTAGGATAGAGCATCTGGAAGGCTATTTTTTAATGCTTTTAAAGTCTATCTTCGAAAAAGAAACGTGAGATTTTATTTATCATAAAGCTGTTATTGTGGTGTGGATTTTCGTCAACATTTCAATAAAGAAGGAAAGTAATGGCACGAAATGAACTGAAACGAGGTATGAGTAAGCGCCAAGTTATTTTTTTAGCTCTTGGCTCTGCTATTGGAACAGGTCTTTTTTATGGGTCTGCACAGGCAATTAAGCTTGCGGGTCCCAGTGTTTTGATTGCCTATTGTATTGCTGGTTTAGCTATTTTTATGGTTATGCGGGCTTTAGGAGAGATGATACTTCATAATCCATTGCCTGGTTCTTTTGCACGTTATGCGGCAAATTACATATCGCCATTAGCAGGTTTTTTAACGGGATGGACATATGTATTTGAAATGATTCTTGTTGGTTTGGCTGATATTACAGCTTTTGCGACTTACATGGGGTTTTGGTATCCTGATGTTGCTCCTTGGGTATGGGCACTGAGTATTACATTAATCATCACGGGTATTAATTTAGCTGCCGTAGAAGTATATGGTGAACTAGAGTTTTGGCTGTCTTCTATTAAAATTATTGCTATCATTGCAATGATTATTTTAGGAATAGCAATTATTTTTTGTGGTTGGGGTGAAGGTGCAGATTTTTCTACCGTTACTGTTCATAATTTATGGAAAAATGGTGGTATTTTTCCCAATGGTTGGTTTGGTTTTTTAGCTTGCTTTAGTGTTGTTGTCTTTGCTTTTGGTGGTATAGAAATCATTGGGATGGCAGTCATGGAAGTTCAAAACCCTCATCAAACAATTTCAAAGGCAATTAATTCTACTCCAGTTCGTATTTTGCTTTTTTATGTCATGACGTTAGCTATTTTAATGTCTCTTTATCCTTGGAATGAGATTGGTGTTATGGATAGCCCTTTTGTATCTATTTTTGAAAATCTTGGGATTTCATATGCAGCAAATATTTTGAATATTGTTGTTGTTACAGCGGCTATTTCAGCAATGAATAGTGGAATGTATGGTGCTTGTCGCATGATACATGGTTTATCGCAGGAAGGTTATGCTTTAAAGAAGTTTCAATATTTATCAAAAAATGGTATACCAATTTTTGTTATTTTGATGATCTTCGGTATTTTTCTTCTTGGTGCTGTCCTTAATTATTTTTACCATGAAAAGCTTTTTTTTCTTATTGCAGCAATGGCAACATTTGCGACGGTTTTTGTTTGGATAATGATTCTACTTTCGCAAATTTTTATGCGAATTAAGATGTCTAAAGAAGCTCAGAATGGTTTAAAATTTCCCATTCCATTTTGGCCAATAGGATCAATTTTTTCTATTTTATTTATGGTTTTTATTTTTATTCTCTTATGGTATTTTCATGAGACGCGACCGGTTTTAATTATAGGTTTTAGTTGGATTGCTTGGCTTGTTATTTGTTTCTATGCACTTAAACTTTATAATTTTAAACAAAAGAAACTGCAATAAAATGTGAATAGAGATAAAACTCAAAACAAATAGCTGCTGTCATCAGGAAAATAGCTGTTTGATTGCTATTCTCTAAAAGTTAGAACAATCTAGATTGAAAAAAATCTGCTCGTTATTATTTCGCTTTGGAAGTTTTTATAAGCCATTGCTTATGGTAACGGCCAAATCATATAAATATTAGGCGTTTTTTGATGGTGAGCCATGCAATCAATATAAGTCTTTCATGTTAAAATGCCTAACAGTGCAAATAGATTTTACTAGATACAAGATTATAGGCAGATATCTTTTCTCAAAGAGGATTGGCGTTGTTAGAAGATAGTGGATAATAAAGTCATTGGAGGCATTGTATTATTGTATTTGCAAAAACTTTAATAAAGAGCAGCTAGATATCACAATAAAATCTTATAAAAGAGTAAATTAAAGAGAGCAATGAACGTGTGACAGTTTTACGATTTTTGTTGTTATTGCGATCAAAAGAGCAAGGATTAGACTTATTTTTTATAATATTGATACGGGAGTAATTTTTATCACAAGTGGAGGCGGACAAAATGCACTCCGCAACTGTATTTGGGTGTAAAATTATTCAGTATTACTGTAAAAGACGTTCAAGAACACTACGATTAGCAAAAACAATCATCAGAAAGTGGATTTTTACACGAGAAATCTTCCAATAACTCTGAAACATATACCACAATGATTTCTTTTATCCTTGAGGCAACGGGCAAAATTGATATGGATTTACAAGGAGACGCTACGATTATTGCTTCTCATCTGATTTCCGGTCAAGATATCAATGTAATGGGAGAATATGTGACGATTGTTGGCATGACAGACCATCATAGCAGCCATTCACAGATGCATGAAACAGGTTTTGCTGTGTGTTCAAGAAAAAATTTTGTTTCGATATACGGGAGTGAAACAACAACAGAAAATGAAGAAAGTTTTGAACATCAAGGCTCTTCTCTCAATGCTGACGGTAATATCAATATTACGGCCAAGAAAAAAGATGTGAGCGTCGTGGGCTTTGATCTTGCTGTGGAGGATATTAACCTTTCGGCAGCGCATGGTGTCAATGTTGTTTGTGGGTTATAATAGTCATAAGTTCAAGCACATAGGAAGAGCGCACAGGCTTTGGTTTTCAGTTTGGAAAAGAGCAGCAGCGATGCTTCTGTTGGTATTGTGGTTGCGAGTGCGAAAGACACTGGCGATCAATAGGAAAATACCTCCGATCAATCCTATTTCAAAGTGTGCAGAGATGTGCAGATTACTGCTGATCATGATGTAAACATGCAAGCCGACAAATGTTTCGGCAGGGCGTGATGTCAACGTTGATGCTGGCAATAATATCACGCTTTCGGAAAGCTGTGATATCTCTAAGACACAAGAGATGCCTGAAAAGTCCTGTGCTGATGAGACAGGATTTCTCAATGTGGGCATTCTTGGTACCATAAAAGATATAAGAGATGTAGCAAAACGTTTTGGTTATGGGGATGTGAAACACGAAATCGGCAATGGTTTGATTGGCGAATTAAATGGCAATACAACAGCGATTGTTAGCGCACATAGCCCAAAAGGTGCCATAACAGTAGGTAAAGGATTGAGTGACTTTAAAAAGCGTGGCATCCACAATATAGCAAAGAAAACAGATATCTATCTTTAGGGATCGGCTGATAAGGCTCTACCGATAGTGAATCCATCAGAATCCATTATATGTCGTAAACGATGACGAAAAAGATTATGTCTACCTACAAAATTATTTACTTAACCTTATTGGTATAGGATTTGGTTACAATCCACCTATTTTTATAAGGTACCCTTGGAGTTCCTCTATGTATTATTTCCACAAGCAATTCCCATGCGAGAGGAAGGAAGAGCGCTAGGCGGCTATGATCCCTAGAATTGGTATGGTCGTACGAGTTATGCGTGTGCAAGGCGCTATGGAATACCTCATATTATGCCAATTTATTCGATTTTAGATAATTTAGGTTTGGGTTATTTATGAAAAAAATGAAACAAATCTTAAAATTATTAAGTGATCTTATTCTGTTAAATATCACTAGATGTAACATCGACAAGCCTCCACCAAAGAGTTTTGAGTTCTTGGGAGAAGTCTAAAGCAGACTTTTTTGAGGCAGGAAAAAAACTGTTAGAATGTGGTATGAAAACCCCTTATGATATTTTTCCAGAAAATAAAAAGTTAAGCCTTAATGCAGAGGCTTCCATTGATGCTTGCATGTTTCAAGCACAATTCCACTACAAATGGGGAGGAGTATATTGGTGTTATACTTATAAAGATGAAAACCTCCCCATTTGTTGTCTTGGTGCTGTTATCCTACAATGAAGTGTCAAGAAGCGTTTGAATAGCCCGTTTTGTAAAAAATATAAAACCGCACCTGAATGCCAGCCTTAATTTTTGCTGGTGATGATCAACATTTCTACCTTCACTTTTTTCATGCTTGTGCGCTGGGGTGTCCTTAATTCACCATTTCAATGCTATTTATTTATGGGTACCACAACTGTTGGCGCAATAATGTAAAAATACCTATTTGGGTTGTAATCAAAATATTGATAATAACTATAAGCATACCGTTGATAGAATATGATTTTAGTAATAATTTTACCGTATTTTTGGTATAATAATAATGACATAATCTTCGGAAAGATAAAAATAATATAGCTTGATAATGTCCATCATTGTTTTGGAAATAAAAAACAGCATGTAAAATAATTTATAGATTGTTTCGTAATATCAAAATTACTCAAGGATAGGAAAATGAAGCAGATTTTAAAATTATTAAGCGGGATAACCTTATTTGTTATGGCTGGATGTTACGAAGAGCAGCCTTCTCGAACAGCTGTAGATGCATGGGAAAAATCCGGTACAGATCAGCTTGAAATAAAAAAAGCTCTGTTAGAATGTGGAATACAGCATCTTGATGGTCGTCTTGATACAGAAACGAGTACTGATGAGAAATTCAATGCAGAGGAGTCTGTGAATGCATGCATGATACAAGCAGGTTTTCAAGATAAATTGGGAAGAATGAAGTGGTGTGAGAAATATGAAAATCTTCCAATTTGTCAGCCTGATGCAGTTATTCCTCAGCGAAGTGTAGAGAGGCGTTTGAATAGTCCTCATTGTGAAGAGCATAAAGAACAACCTGAATGTCAACCTTAAGTATTGAGGCTGCTGTAATCAAAAATCCTTATATTTTTTTTGCATTGGGAGAGGGATTGTTTCTTCAATATCTATATGCTAACAAGAGTTATCTTGGATGTGAGCGAATATTAGCAGACTTATCAGTCTTTCTATTGTAAATTAAAGGTGGGGGAAATGGAAAAGACATTGAAATTATTGAGTGCTATAATTTTGTTAAGCTCTGCTGGGTGTATTAGCAAACCTCCCCCATCGACCTTGGAATTATGGGAAAAGCCCGGTGTCAATAAGTCTGTGGTCCAACAAGCACTGTCAAAATGTGGCTGGAAACCAATCTACGCTTCTTCTGAAAATATGGATTCGCGTGCAAGTGATTTTGCAGCAGTTTATGAGTGCATGACTAAAGCAGGGTATCGGTACAAATTACAAGATTCAAAGGGAATCTATTTTGCATCAACGCCGCGAAGTGATTCATTTTTAGTCAATTTAATGGTAGCAGGGTATCAACAGGTTATGGATAATGATACTTTTGGTGTAACCAATTCGACAAAACAAGAGCGAGATTTGATGTTACGTTTTGAAAATGATAAAAAGCGCCAGAAAATAAAAAAAGCTTTGCGCAAGTGATCATCAAAAGTAGAATGTTAATTATTTAAAGCAATAATTGAATAAAAATATTAAACAGGAGAAGAGAGAAATACAGCTCTTTTGTCTTCAATATAGTTATATTCATCAGCTACGAGATTAGCAATCGTGTTGTTGTCAGATGATGATAGTGGAGGATAGTGAGTTGTTGTTTAGAGAAATTTATTCAATATAAATAATGGCAAATAATAGCTTTGCTAAAATATCTGCTTTAACGATAATAAACAGATAGCTTTCATAGTACTTATTTTGATGAAATTTTATTTTGGTGTTTTTTAATTTCAGGATAGTGAGTGTTTTACTGTATTTATTTTTATCAAAAGACCTAAAGTATTATACAAGTAACTTTGATATAATATCTTTTCATTTTATGATAATTTTTTGAGATGATATACTTTTAAAGTATTACATTTATTTATTCAAATTTTTTTAGATATCTAGCATTTTTAATACAGAAATTGTGTACATTAGGTTATACATTAGTGCCAATCTCTTGTTTTTTGTTGTAGTTGAAAAAATGATGCGGTCATAGATTTCGTATACTGTATCTCATTTTGTTATATTTTTATCTTTTGGTGGTGAGATAAACTGAAGATTATATCTCTTAAAAAATTGCACTTTTAGCGGTTTTGGAGATGCATTCTTTAAAGAGATTGTCACCCTAAATAGTATTTTAAACTTTTTGTTCTTTCTTTGACATAAAACACAAAACGTATTATGAGTAACTGTAATTTATCAAAAAAATAAAATAACTTTGTTTTTTTATTCTCATTGTGTTTAATTCGTGGTTTATTTTTTGCCAGCATTTTTGTTTTTGTTGAAAAAAAGAAAGTTTTGAAAAACAATGATAATCAAGGTATCTAACAATCACTTGTATTCGTGTGTTTTTACAGCAGCTATTTTTTCTCTTTTGTTAAATATAAATATTGAGGCGCATTCTCATTCATTTGTATCACCGTTATGTGACGAAAACAAATTGCCTTATAAATGCAGTGATGGTGCAAAACATACAATTAGTGATAAAGTATATAAATTCACGGCTCCTGTTAAAGAAAAGAATGGGGAGGGTAATTCTCTCATATTGCCTGCTGCTATAGTAGTGCAGGAGCCAAATACAGTTATTCAGGCAATGCGCGTAGAGGTTGAAGCTACTACGGGTATAGAAGATAGTTATGGTGTTTTTGTATCACGAGGGGGAAGTATTGTTTTGAGTGATTCAGCTTTTAAAAATGTGTCAATAGGTCTTAAAGCTGATAGTGGAATGATTGAGGTTAATCGTGGAACAATTGAGGCTTCTCAGATTGCAGCTTATGCAGAGAAGCGAGGAGCATCTGTTACGTTAACGAATACAAAAATTAAAGTGGAAGGTTTGGGTGTCAGTCAAGAGAGTGCTCTTTTCGTTAGGGCTGATGCGGGTATTCAGATGAAAGGTGGATTTATTGATGTGAATGATGCTGCTGCGCTTTATGTGGGGAGAGGGGGGAGTGCGACTTTAGATGGTGTTACCATTACTTCAAAATATCAAAAAACAGAAGACAATGAAAATACAAATGAAAAAATTGCACATACAGTTTTCAATGTAAAACATCAGGGTTCTGTTTATGTAAAAAATACCAATATTATTTCTACGGATGTTCATGTTTTAACAGTTGGACAAGATTCTAACACGCTGTCCAATAATGGCAGGGAAGGAAATATTTTAATTTCGCGGGTTAATATTGAAGATTCAACAATTAAAGCAATAGGGAACAAACATGGTATGTATTTTGAAATGGATGGGGGGAATGATGCGTATGAACAGGGGCTTGTCTTTTTGAAAAGGACGATTTTTGAAGTTCCAGATGGGACAGCTGTTCATAGTAATAACAGTCGTAGTTATATTGGAGTAACAAAAGGTACAAAAATTTTTGGTGACTTATTATTAACAGCTGAAAAGGGAGGGACTGTAGCGATTTTGGCTGATTCTTCTTCATTGATAGGAGGGACACGTGTTGCTGATGATTCTATTGCTGAGCTTTATTTGACAAGGGGATCAAAATGGTTTTTGACAAAAAGAAGAGAGATAGATTCGCAAGTTGCAAATCGTACAAGTTCGTCTATTTCATTTGTGAAAGTTTCTGATAGTTTTATTGCTTTTGAAACTCCAATGTTTCAGGAGTATCAAACACTTTATATTGGGAAAGGCGAAAAAGAAGTTTATAGTGCGCAAGATAGGGCAGATATTTATCTCAATACGCATCTCAGTAGTGATGGTTTGCTTGATAATAAAAAAACTGATCGACTTTTGATACATGGTGATGTTTCTGGAAAAACGACAGTTTATGTGCAATTTGTTGCAGGAAATCAGGGCGAGATAGCAACCGGTGAAAATGCTCATAGTATTTCACTTATTCAGGTTTCTGGAAAAGCGGCAGAGGATTCTTTTCAGTTAAATCGTGCTTATATTGCATTAGAGGGGTTGCCTTACCAATATTATCTGCATGCTTATGGTCCAGATTCTGCTCTTGGAAATGCACAAACTTCTCAAAGATTGGTTGAAGGAAATGGAGATTTTTGGGATTTTCGCCTTGAAAGTAAGTATATTCAGCCTGCTTTGAGGACGTCTATTATCCCTCATTCTGAGTTAAAGGTCAGAGAGGTTGTTCCACAAGTTCCAACCTATCTTTTATTACCAAATGCTTTGTTTCATATTGGACTCATGGATATCAGTAATCAACAAAAGCAATTGCAAGTTAGGCGGTTTATTCCTCGTCAATTATTAAAAGTTGAAGGGGATTTTTCTTTATCTATCCACGGTTATGGTGCACGTTATCGTTATGTCTCAGGTCTTTCTACACTTAAATATGGGTACGATGGTCATGTTGATTATAACGCTATAAAAACAGACATTTTGCTTAAAACAATAGAGAGCGCATATAGTACGACATCTTTTGGGATTGTGGGAACCTATGGAAAGCTTTCCTTACAACCTCGTAACGTGGAACAAAGCCAAAAGAGTACGTTTAATAAATGGTCATTTACGACATACGGTAGTGTAAAATACAACACTGGTTTTTATGTAGATGGTCTTTTATCTTATGGTTTGTTTAAAGGGGATGTGCTTACCCATGCTTGGGGTAAGACGGCGACATTAAAAGCAAATCCTTTGAACGTTTCATTTTCTGCTGGTAAAGTGTTTATGACAGGATATAAAGATCTTATTTTTGATCCGCAATTCCAGCTTATTTATCAACGTCTTCGATTTGATAAGGCTCGTGATATTGATGGATTTGATGTTGAGATGAAAAAAATGGGGCAATGGTTGATGCGTATTGGTGGGCGTTTAAGTAAAACATTTAAAGCATTTGAAAAGGATCGTATCATTTGTTTTTATGGCAATATTCATCTTTCTAATCGTTTTGGTAAAAAACAATTTGTTCATTTTAAAGATGTTTTCCAGTTGGGTTCTTTTGGTTCTTCCTTAGAGACAGGTTTGGGTATCGATGCGCAGTTTTCTTCTAAAGTTACACTCCACAGTGATGTTAGCTATCAGCATAGGTTAACCAAGGCTGGTTTTTCTGGAGTTCATTTTTCTGGTGGTTTGCGCTATCATTTTTAATAAATCTTTTTTAAAAATAATAAATGTGATTTTTAAAGTTTTGTTTTATTTTATTGATTTAAACCATTGATAGTGAAGCAATTTTAATTGCGTCTTTTAATAATGCATCATGTGTTTTAATAGGTATGAAAGGATCACGTTGATTTATTTTTTATCTGGTTGATAGGGGAGCTTAAATGTTTCAAAAAAATTTGATAATGAGACTGTAAATTTATTGGTGTTATTTTGGCTATAGACATTTGGGGTCTATTCGTCATCAGATTTTTAAAATAGTAGCTTTATTATCCTATTATGCTGTAAAGTACTGTCGTTTGAGGTTGCTGATATCAATCATGGAAGGCAGGGAGGTGTTGACTGCTGATTTAAGAGCTTTTGCTGTTAAGCAAAGAAAGAGGGATGTGAAATATACAGCTCTATCGTTTCATGGATGACACGCATTTTTATGCTTTTAAATTTTGTAAAAAGCGTTTTTGAAGCTGTTTGTATTGATCGCATTATTGTAGGTGGATAATGAGAAAAGTGGTAAAGTTTGAACACTTTTACCGTCAAATTTAACATCTTCAGTTCTTAATAATGATAAATCCTTTAAAAAATTGTTCTAATGGCTGTATTGAATATGTGAAGAAGATCATGTCTTATTTGTGAAATAGATATGAAATATAACTTTTAAATCAAAGTGAGTGCTGTAAGATCTTTTTTTCTTCTTTTGAGACGTAGGGAGAAGAGGTTGGTCGTATTGAAAAAGTCATTTATAAGTTTTTATTATTGTTTCAAATACAGAAACATTGAAGAGCTTTTATTAAAATGGGGTGCAAAAGTAGATCATATTTCCCTCAATTCCTGTTTTTTGAAATATGCATCTTTAATGAAAAAACGTTTGCAAAGTTTTAGGCAATCGCATTCGCATTGTGGCTTCGTTTGTATCGATAAGATTTATATTAAAGTTCAGGGGCAGTAAAAATATCTTTATCGGACTATTGATAAACATGGTGTTTCCATATGATGCTTAAGGTGTCATCGAGCCATTTATGGTAATTGCGTGCTTCTTCGTTTGAGTTATGAACAGAGAAAATAAAACCAGGATATCCACCAAATGCTGGTGGAGGTGGTGAAAAATGATTGGTTTCAAAGAAAATGATAGTTCTGGCGGTTTGAGGATGCTGTGCAACCTTATCTAGACCTAAAAATCCAGAAAACTGTCCATGACCACGAAGAGGAATAATGTAATTTGCTGCCACTTTTTCAGCTGGGAGTATATCGGGAAGGTCTAAGTTTTTTTCAGCTAAAGCGGCATTCATACATAGTTTTGCAAATGAAATCCCTGTACCTTGCTCAACAATAAAATGGGAGACACCCGATCCACCTATACGAGCGCCGATCTCAATTATATAAGGTAAATTATTAGCATCTAGGCGTAGCTCCACATGGGCAGCACCCATGTTTATGCCAAGAGCTTTAACTCCAGAGCATGCAGTCTCACATAAAGCAATAATTAAAGGATCATCTATATCACAGCGTTGACGATAAATTGTTTCTTCAAACCATGGTCCCTCGGGGCTTCCCTTGTCTCCAACGGACAGAACGTGTACACCTGCTGTATCAACAAAGCATTCTACGACAAACTCTTTTCCTGGCAAATACTGTTCTATAACTAAACCTACAGATTTATTTTTATCATTAAAACGTGCCATGTCTTTATGCTGAACATTCCATACGGTTTTAATGAGATCAGGAAGTTCGGCGGAATTTTTAGCTAACATTACGCCTGCGCTCGCCCATCCAGAGACGGGTTTAATAACGAGCGGATAACCCAAGGCTTGTATTTGTGATAGGTCCTCTGGATTATCTATATAAAAGAATCTTGGTGTTCTCAACCCTGCTTTAGCAAAAGCTTGACGCATGAGATATTTGTTTCTGGTTAATGCTGCTACTTCTGGTTCAATACTTGGAGTATTGATTTTTTTTGCAGCCAAAGCTGTCCACAGAATGGCTTCTTCGCGAAGGGTCATAACCCCACGAATATTGCGTTCTTTTACACCTGCTGCAAAAGTATCTAAAGCCGCCTCTGGATTATCAAAAACAGGAAGTTGCCAAGTTGAAGTGACTGCTGCGGGGTGTTGAGTGGGAGCACTTTCAGCGGTATCATAGATTATGACTAATTCGATATTAGCTGCTTGTGCTGCTTCAAATATAAATGGTAATTTTGCATTGCGCTGGCAAACTAACGCGAGTTTTTTCATTTTGATTCCTCATTAAATTTGGAATTTTGAGAATGGCGTTTATGTTGCCATGTAGATACCTTTGATGCATCTATAAATAAGAGTGTCATCCCTATAACAACTATCATCATAGCAATTATTTTGATAATATTAAGAGAAGGGTTAGAGCCAATTATCCATTCACATGCAACCACTGCAAAAGGGGATAATACGCCGATAGTATTGGCGTATAATACGCCTCCTTCGGCTAAAACTTTTTGATATAATACGTAAACTGGTGCCGAGCAAACAGTTCCTAAAATCAATATTTGAAATATATCTTCTAACTTAAGATAGAAGAGTGGGGCAGGATCAAAAATAAATAATGGCATAAATGATGCTGCAGAAATTGTCGTGATCCAAGCCAGTGAGGTGAGCAAAGGTAAATTTTTAAGATAACGTTTAGACAATAAACCATAAGCAGAGTAAGAAAGGGCTGCTGTTAAAGCAAGAGCTATTCCTATTAGGCTGTAATATCCACCCTCTGCACTGTTTATATTAAATGCTATAGCCGCTACACTGACAATGATCATACCGATAAGTTTTAACCATGAGAACGTAAGGCTATTCGTCAGTGCACCCAATATGTAAGTAATACCTGGAATAGTAGCAAGAACCATAGTTAAATCACTGGCTTTGAGCGATTTTAATGCACCAAAGCTGCATACAAAATATAATGAGAATCCTAACACTGAGAGAATTAAAAAAGAAGGTATCATAGAAAGTAATGGGAGGGATCTGAAAACAGCTTTCTCACGAAATACTGCAATCAGCCATAAGGTGGCAGCGGTGGCACACAACCTAAGTCCAACCGCATGCATTACTGGTATATTGCTAACCAAATTCTTAGATAATAACCAACTTATGGAAAATAACGCTAGAATGGCAAAGGTAAATAAGAATAACCGTCCTTTTATGAAACTCAATGATTTAATCCTCTAATAACGCGCTGTGCATAATATGATGTTGAAAAATTAAATCGTAACTGTGAGGTTTCCGGTTTTCCAAGATTATTTTGGATATAATCTTTAGCTCCTGCCAAATAAGCGTCATCATCTAATGCTTCAAGTGTTTCTATATCCGCTATCATAAACGTTATTACTTCTTCAAGACGCTCCAAATCAAATTGAAGATAACCTTGATTTGTTTCCATCAATGCTTTGTTCCGCATCAATATTTCAAAAAGCAAGACCCCTGTACCAGCATCGAATGTCATATGCTGATCAGAACCTTTTGGATAACGGAATATGCGTTCTAATAGGATAAATTCAGTTATTTCTTTCCAAAATTTTGGATGATTTTGTAGCATAATACGCACTGTCATTAAATCAACTTTAGTTTCTTCTAGAAGACCTGTAAACCAATTTAATTTTATATACAGATTTTTATCTAATGGCCGCGGTCCAGTATGATGTGCATAGTCATGGTAATAGCCCCACAAACAGCGAGCATCGTAAATCTCTTCTTTAGATAAGTTACGACTATGCAATTGACCGAACAGGAATTTACTATCTCGACCGAGTAAACGTTCAGCTTCCACAATTGTTTGCTTGTTGTAAATATCAAAGAATTTACTGAAAAAAAACAAAGCAAATGCTTGCTTATCAATTTTTTTAGCAGCCGCTACAGATTCTGGAAATAGAACAATGCAATTGCCTTCTAAAAACCCCCTTGACGCTATTCCCATTTTTATACATTGAAATGGTGATACATAATTATTTGTATATTTTGAGGCGTCAGCCAGATAGGCTGTTTCATGACGATATCCTGTAACTAATTCCAACCGGAATCCTTCTGGATCAGGTCCATTCGTTGCACGCATTGGAGCCAAAAAAAACAAGGGAGCATCTGGTAATGGGGCTTTGAAAACAGCCAAAGTGTTATCAAATTGAGGAGGGGTTGTTAAACCGCTGAGCATCCACTGATGAAGATCATCAGAAATGGTTGCTAAAAGTTTTGGAGATAATCCATCAAGAATATTGGCATGGTGGTTCAGCAGAGTGATCAATTCATTGATCATATTACGATCTGCTGAAGTTGGTTCCTTAATGCTCCCATCTCGTTCTTGGCGCATACGGAATTTGTCAACTAAGTTAACAATGGAAAGAAGCGCTTCAGATTTTTTCATGATGAGTTGACTTTAGCGAGTGGAGCAAAAAGGCCATTGGCACTTGTCCAAAATTTTCGACAATATTCAGCCTATAGCGATTTGCCGCAACCGATGTTGTGATACAAGCATCGGCTTTTTCAGCCTTACAAAGAACGGCTGCATCAGCATTGCTGTTGGCAAATACTTTGTCATATTGATGAGCTACCAGAGATTGCGGGGCAGGATGAGTCGCTACGGTTTTAATTTCATCAGCGTTATTGCGTTTAGCTAAAACCATAGAGTGAGTAGGCATGATAAAGCTGTCAAATAATTGCATATCACCTAAACGGGTAAATATGAGTGTATGCAAATCAGGGTAAGCAGCACAGCTTAAGAGATATCCATCCTTTTTATGAGCAAGTTCCTCAAAGGCTTCTTCAAGAGTTGCATATAAGATAATACGGGATCTCGAGTCAGTGGACAAAATATTTTGATTGTGATTATCAAGCCACCACTGTGCTGCAGCTGCACAGTTAGTATCTGCAGGGCCAAGTGTATAGATAAAAGTATTATTTTCAGATTGCATGATCTCTATTCTTTTAATTATGTGCCTAAATTTAAATTAGTGTAATATGTAGAGTATATCAAGCACAATGCGTTAAGTAATTTAGTGCTTTATAAAATAATGTATATGTGAAAGCAAATTTACGATATAATTTGGTCTTTTCATTATTCTATCATGCCGTAAAACATCGTCGTTTAGGGGAGTGATTGAGCAGGAACAATTCTATGCAAGGGGTATTTATTGGACATGTTAGACGAATGATTAGAATGGTTAAGCGAAGGTAAATGATACGTAAAGCACACTGCTCTATCATTTTTTGGATGATGAACTTTTTGGCTTTAATATTTTGCAAAAAGTGTTTTTGAAGCTGTCCGTGTCGATAACATTATTGTAGGTGGATAATAAAAAAAATGATGAAGCGTGATCACTTTTACTATCATATTCAATGTATTAAATTTTTTAATTAAGATAATATTTTAACAAATTATTCTATATTCATGACTTTAATTGAATATATGAAAGGATATTATCATTGTCTTGTTTGTAAAAGAAACATGAAATATAACTCTTTAATCAGATTGGGATTGGCAAGATCTTTTTTCTTCTTTGGAAGCGTTAAGAAGGTCGGATTAAATCTTATTAAAGTGTATAAAACTTGGATAAAACAGTTGCTTTCTTGAAAAGATCAGAGGTAAACAAATATGCGTGAGATTTTGGATCATTTTGATATGCCATTGAATAAGAATAAAACAAGTTCTGTTCAAAAGATTCAAAATCTTTCATGCCAATCACACCCAAAACGGTTTTATAAGCAAGTGAAGATTGCTTGTGGGGAGGTCGGCTTTACGATTTTGTTGGACGAACGTCCCGTTAAAACGCCCGCAAGGCGTCATTTTCATGTGCCAACAGAAGTGTTTGCTGAATACGTTGCTCAGGAATTTGAGAACCAAAAGCACGTTGTTGATCCTGCAAAAATGCCGATGACGCGTTTGGTTAATACTGTTATTGATGGTATCGCTGATGATATGCAGGTTGTTTTTGAAGATTTATTGCGTTTCGTTGCGTGTGATATGATCTTTTATCGTGCACAGACACCTAAAGAGTTGGTGCAAAAACAATCTGAACAATGGGATCCTTTATTAGATTGGGCAGAAAAAAAACTGGGTGCAAGGTTTTATTTGACAGAAGGGCTGATGCATGTGGAACAATCACCAGAAGCAGTTCAAGCTGTGAGTCATTATTTACGTAGCGTTGAGTCTCCTTATATGCTTGCAGCACTTCATATGATGACAACCTTAACGGGATCTGCTCTCATTGCTCTTGCTGTTGCTGCGGGAAATATTGATGCTGATCATGCTTGGTCTATTGCCCATATAGATGAAGATTGGATGATGGAACAATGGGGAATAGATAAAGAAACAATGGTACGTCGTGCTCATAAAAAAGCTGAATTTAAGGCTGCGGCTACAATTGTTACAACTTGCTTATAGGGGTAAATCTTTTATTTACGTGCATTCTTTTCGCTTAGAGTATTTTTGTGATTTTTTGGGGATTAATTTTTACTTTTTCAAGTCCAGGAAATAGTTCATTGGTTATGTTTAAGAGCGTTTCGTCATTACCACGGATAAAATACCATTGGTTATCGTGAAGTAGGGCAATAATTTCAGTTTGAATAGAGCATTTTTTTCCAGCATTTGTTGTGGTTACAAGCTCCACGGGTATAACAAAATAAGGGGTGCCATTATCAAGTGTACCTTCACGTTTTTGTTTTTGGTTAATGTTGATCGTTTCAATCTTGTAACTTTCTGCCAACCGTTCTATTTGGCTTTTCATGATTTGTCGAAATTGTGATTGACTAAGATTTTTTTTAGCGGTTAAGCGGTTGATGATTTGGGGAGGAATAGCATTTAAGATGACATTTGCATCGGCATTTTTAAGAGCTTTACTATAAGCAGATGTCGCTTTTTCAAGGGCTGTGAGTTTTTGGTTGGTTATTGTATGTGCTTGAGTTGTTGATGTGATAAAGACAATGCATAAAAGAATGGGAACGAGAAAACAAATTCGCGGCATTAGAAACCTTGTTAGTTCATTTGAAGAGATTCAACACATTATAAAGGAAAAGCGGATGAGCAAAAAGCCTCTTGCGCTTTTGCATGAGAAGAATATCCACAAAAATGGAGGCTTTTGCCTCCATTTTTAAAAGCAAAAGAACGCGTATTGATTGTTTAAACAGAATAGTACATATCAAATTCAACAGGATGGGGTGTTGTTTCGTAGCGCAAGACTTCTTGCATCTTTACTTGAATGAAGGAATTAATCTGATCATCATCAAAAACGTCGCCAGCTTTAAGAAAGCTACGATCTTTGTCAAGTGCTTCAAGTGCTTCACGCAGACTTCCTGAAACAGTAGGGATTTCTTTGAGTTCTTTTAAGGGAAGATCATAAAGATCTTTATCCATAGCATGTCCGGGATGAATTTTGTTTTTGATGCCATCAAGACCAGCCATTAAAAGGGCGGCAAATGCCAAATAGGGATTTGCTGTTGGGTCTGGAAAACGAACTTCTACGCGTTTTGAAGTTGGTGAGGAGCTCATTGGAATGCGGCAAGATGCAGAACGATTACGTGCTGAATAGGCAAGAAGAACAGGAGCTTCATAACCAGGAACCAAACGTTTATAGGAGTTTGTGGATGGGTTGGTAAAAGCATTGACTGCTTTTGCGTGCTTAATAACACCACCGATAAAAAATAAACAGGTTTCTGATAATCCGGCATATTCATTTCCTGCAAAAATGGGTTTGCCATCTTTCCAAATGGAGATGTGGACATGCATTCCGGAGCCGTTATCACCAAAAACTGGTTTTGGCATGAAGGTTGCTGTTTTCCCATAACTGTTTGCTATTTGGTGTACAACATATTTAAAAATTTGCATCTTGTCAGCCTCGCGAACGAGTGTATCAAAACGAATACCCAATTCATGTTGGCCTGCTGCTACTTCGTGATGGTGTTTTTCGACCTGTACGCCCATATCCTTGAGTGCTGTGAGCATTTCAGAACGCATATCTTGGCAGGAATCAATCGGCGGAACAGGAAGGTAGCCTCCTTTTATTCGTGGGCGATGCCCTAGATTGCCTGTTTCATATTCCGTATCATCATTGGAGGGAAGTTCACTTGAATCGAGTTTAAACCCTGTGTTGTAAGGGTCCGTTTTATAGCGCACATCATCAAAGATAAAAAACTCTGCTTCTGGACCTACATTGATTGTATCTCCAATGCCTAAAGATTTCATATAAACCTCAGCCCTTTTGGCGATAGAACGAGGATCTCTACGATAAAACTCACCAGAGACAGGATCAAGTACATTACAAAATATGACCAAAGTAGATTGAGCAAAAAAAGGATCAATGTGTGCTGTTTCTGGATCTGGCATTAAAACCATGTCAGATTCATTAATTGTTTTCCAACCAGCAATTGAAGAACCATCAAACATGACACCATCACTAAAAGTATCCTCGCTGATCTCTGCGATATCCATTGTAATGTGATGCAATTTTCCTCGTGGATCAGTAAAACGTAAATCAACAAAACGGATTTCATTGTCTGTAATCTGTTTGATAATATCTGATGCGGTTGTCATATTCAATTTCCTTAATATGGCGTTGAGGTGGATAAAAAAGTGAATTTTCTCATTATTTATTAAAGGGCATCGATACCAGTTTCGTCGGTGCCTATACGAATGGCATCATCAATGGAAAAGACAAATATCTTTCCATCTCCTATATGTTTGGTTTGAGCTGCTTTACGTATTGCATCAACAGTTTGTTCCAGTTTTTCATCGGACACAACAATTTCAATCTTTACTTTAGGTAGAAAGTCAACAACATATTTCGTGCCACGATAAAGTTCTGTATGTTCCCTTTGACGACCAAAACCTTTTGCTTCTGTTACTGTAATACCATGTACCCCAATTTTTTGAAGCGCTTCTTTCACTTCATCAAGTTTGAAAGGTTTTATAATGGCTTCAATTTTTTTCATGCTGAAATTATCTCCAACGTTATTTTGTCTTTTTAGACTGCATCACATTATATTGACAACTGTAAGATGTCCAACAGATACTTTGTGCACAAAAAGTCGAAAATAATAACACTCTATGCTCATTTAGGAGAGTTTCTTTTGTAGAATAAATTCAAATACTGTTTTTTGGAAAACATCTTACAATTCTTTTTCAAGAATTAAAATAATATAATAAAAGAGTTTTGTTTCTTTTTTGTTAGGTAATACGTTGATTTGTAAGGATAATTAGACTTTTTCTATATGGAATGAGAAATTCTAATAGCGTAAGATTTTCTCATTCTAGGTCTTTTTACCGTCAATCAATCAAACCGATACCTTTATATATTATAAATAGTACGAGTGTGTGGATAAAAACATTAAAAAAAAAGAAATAAAATGCTTTTTATGAAAGCTTTCGATAACTAAAGGTTTTACAATATTAGGGGTAGGGCAGATAAATATTGGAAAAGAGTGTGATGATGCCGATTATGCTCTTTCATAAACGTAAAAATGGTGGTGTACAACAATGGATTTATCATTATAGCATTCATAGGTGCCGTCGGGAAATGGGCTTGAGAGCGTTGAGAAATATTTCTTTAAAACAGGTGTGTGAATTGGCGATGCAAATATATTTTGTTTGAGGCGTTTTGTCTCTTCGTGAGGAATGTGATTCCATTAAGGAACGCGATAAACAAAAGCGTGAAGCAATGGGCAATCTTCATTATAAGATATTGCTACGGCTTTCTTTGAAATCATAAAGATAAATTAAAATAAGGTGTAAAGATAGGAGCTTATTTATACCCTTAAAACTTCGTATTCTTCCCAAATTAGGTTGTCTGGTCGTTTCAGATAAGACAAAACAGAGAATAAATACACAATTATGCGCGCATTCCTATTTGGCAATACAAAATACTGAAACAGCTTATAAAGCGCTAAATGATTTTTAGTCTTTGCTTCAAACATGTTGCACCACTGGAATTAGGTGTTGGTTTACAGGTAACAATAAAAGTACAGGCTTTGTTAGTATGCTGTATTTTACAATGGAAAGCGTTTTTAAGAATTGGCATTATAGAGAGATTGGCGCAGTAAAACATCTTTTAGAAATTTTCCCGTATAGGAAGCGGGAACCTTAATGATGTCCTCAGGGCGTCCAATTGCAACAATTTCGCCACCGCGATCTCCACCTTCTGGTCCTAAATCAATAATCCAGTCGGCTGTCTTTATAACATCAAGGTTATGTTCAATGACTATAACTGTGTTGCCTTGTTCGACTAGTTCATGCAACACTTCAAGAAGTTTGGAAATATCGTGAAAATGTAAACCTGTTGTCGGTTCATCCAAAATATAGAGTGTACGTCCCGTTGTTTTACGTGAAAGTTCTTTCGCAAGTTTTACACGTTGTGCTTCCCCACCAGAAAGTGTGGTTGCTTGCTGTCCTACTTTTATGTAACCCAATCCTACTTTAATGAGAGTTTCCATTTTATTATGAATAGCAGGAATAGCTTGGAAAAATTCCTCTGCCTTTTCAATTGTCATATCCAAAATATCGGCTATAGACTGTCCTTTGAATTTTATTTCTAGTGTTTCTCGATTATAGCGTTGTCCTTTACAGACATCACAAGTAACATAGACATCAGGTAAAAAGTGCATTTCAATTTTGATGACTCCATCACCTTGACATGCTTCGCAACGTCCTCCTTTAACATTAAATGAAAAACGCCCAGCTTTGTAACCACGGGCTTTTGATTCTGGAAGATCGGCAAACCACTCACGAA
This sequence comes from Bartonella sp. CM120XJJH, assembly GCF_042194715.1. NCBI lineage: Bacteria > Pseudomonadati > Pseudomonadota > Alphaproteobacteria > Hyphomicrobiales > Bartonellaceae > Bartonella > Bartonella sp. CM120XJJH. The sequence continues at coordinate 20,909 of NZ_JBHINE010000008.1, forward strand.
TCGGTGTAAAAGCACCTGTATAGGTTGCGGGATTAGAGCGTGGGGTGCGCCCAATAGGGGACTGGTTGATATCGATGACTTTATCAAGAAATTCTAATCCTTCAATTTTGTCATAGCTGGCAGGGCTATGATGAGAGCCCATGATATGATGTGATGCTGCTTTGAAAAGCGTTTCAATAAGAAATGTTGATTTTCCTCCTCCAGAAACACCGGTTACGCATGTGAAGGTTCCAAGAGGGATGTTCGCATTGATATTTTTGAGGTTATTGCCTTTGGCGCCGATGACTTTAAGTGTTTTCGTTTTTGATATTTTGCGTCGCTCTGTCGGCATTTTAACAGCCATTTTTCCTGAAAGGTATTGGCCTGTGAGAGAGGCTGAATTTTCTATAATTTCCTGTGGTGTCCCTTGCGCTATGATTTCTCCACCATGAACGCCCGCGGCAGGGCCCATATCGACAACATAATCTGCTGTGAGAATAGCATCTTCATCATGCTCAACGACAATAACTGTATTGCCAAGATTGCGTAAATGGCGCAGCATTTCCAAAAGACGTTCGTTATCGCGTTGGTGTAAACCGATAGATGGTTCATCTAAAATATAAAGAACACCTGTAAGACCAGAACCAATTTGGGAAGCTAACCGAATGCGTTGACTTTCTCCACCTGAAAGCGTTCCTGAATTTCGAGACAAGGTAAGATATTCCAATCCTACATGATTTAAAAAAGCTAAGCGTTCACGAATTTCTTTTAAAATACGTACGGCGATATTACGTTGTTTTTCTGTGAGATATTGATGAATATTGGCAAACCAATCATCTGCCTTTAGAATAGAAAGATCTGATATTTGCCCAATATGCATTCCGTTGATTTTTACAGCAAGTGCCTCTGGTTTTAAACGATAACCGTGACAAGCTGGGCAGGGCGAAGAAGACATATAACGTTCGATTTCTTCTCGAGACCAAGCAGAATCGGTTTCTTTCCAGCGTCTCTCCATATTAGGGATGATTCCTTCAAAAGGTTGGGTTGTCTTATGCGAACCAGAATTATTTTTATAGATAAAAGAAATTTCATCTTTTTTTGTACCGTAGAGGATAGCCTGTTGTGCTTCATTAGAGAGTTCACACCATTGATCTGTGAGTTTGAAACCGTAAGCTTTTCCTAATGCTTCTAAGGTTTGGCTATAATAAAGTGAATCCGATTTAGCCCAAGGAGCAATGGCTCCATTCTTTAGGGTAAGATTTTTATTTGGCACAATTTTTAGTGGATCCATTGCCTTTTTGATCCCCAATCCATCGCAGAGAGGACAAGCCCCAAAAGGATTATTGAACGAAAAAAGGCGTGGTTCAATTTCAGGAATAGAAAAACCAGATATAGGGCAGGAAAACTTTTCTGAAAAAATGAGCCGTTTGTGTGTATCATTTTTTGATTTATGAGCAGATTCCTTTGTCGTTTTTTTTTGTGCCAAGGGCTGGTCTGCCATTTCAGCTATGGCAAGTCCATTTGCTAATTGTAAACAGGTTTCTATACTATCAGCCAAGCGAGAGGTGATATCCTTTTGTACAACAATGCGGTCTACCACGACATCGATGTCGTGTTTATATTTTTTATCAAGAGGTGGAATATCGGCGATTTCATAGAATTTTCCATCAACTTTAGCGCGTTGAAATCCTCTTTTTAAAAGTTCTGTTAGCTCTTTTTTATATTCTCCCTTTCGTCCTCGCACCAAGGGTGCCATAATAAAAATCCGTGTTCCTTCTGGTAAGGACATAATTTGATCCACCATTTGGCTTACTGTCTGGCTTTCAATAGGAAGTCCTGTCGCAGGAGAGTGAGGAGTACCAATACGAGCAAAGAGAAGACGCATGTAATCGTGGATTTCAGTAACGGTACCTACCGTTGAACGAGGATTGCGACTGGTTGTTTTTTGTTCAATGGAGATAGCTGGAGAGAGACCGTCTATGCGGTCGACATCGGGTTTTTGCATGACTTCCAAAAATTGGCGTGCATAGGCTGAAAGGCTTTCGACATAGCGGCGTTGTCCTTCAGCGTAAATTGTATCAAAAGCTAAGGATGATTTCCCTGATCCAGAAAGTCCTGTTATAACAATGAGTTTGTCACGAGGCAGATCGAGATCAATATTTTTAAGGTTATGCTCACGTGCACCGCGAATGGAGATATATTTTTGATGAGTCATACTTTATCCTTGGCATATGTGGCAAAAATTGAGCACCTAAAATGGAATAAAACTGTTTTTTTAGAATTACAATGTGTTTAACTGCTTTAATGCAAAAGGAAGGTATAAGTTTTGTGAAAAAAATACAAATGAGCAGCTTTTTATTCTCTCGTGGTGGAATAAACTATGCGTTTTTATCATCTTTTGTTATAGTTACACGGATACAATATTGGGAAAGGATAGCAATACCCATATTGATGGTCAATTGCAGACATGTAAATTGAAGGTCAAGATGGTTATAACTGTTATAGAATAGAGTATTTTACGAATTAAAATTTTGGAGTTTATGCGATGGCTGGTAGCCTTAATAAAGTTATTTTGATTGGTAATCTTGGTGCGGATCCTGAAATCCGCCGTTTGAATTCTGGTGATCAAGTGGCAAATCTGCGTATTGCTACTTCAGAGAGTTGGCGTGATCGGAATACAAATGAGCGAAAAGAACGCACTGAGTGGCATAGTATTGTTATTTTTAATGAAAACCTTGTCAAAGTTGCAGAGCAATATTTAAAAAAAGGCAGCAAAATTTATATTGAGGGGCAGCTACAGACACGAAAATGGCAAGACCAAAATGGAAATGACCGTTATACAACAGAGATTGTTTTGCAAAAGTACCGTGGCGAATTACAAATGCTTGATGGGCGGGGAGCAGCAGGCGGGGAGCAAGGAGCAAGTCAAGGGGGAAATTATAGTGGTGGCTTTGCCGATAGTCACTCAAATCAGAGAAATACTTTTGGTCAAAATAATAATCAATTGGAAGAAAGTTTTTCACACAAATTAGATGATGACGTCCCTTTTTAAGATTCTTTAATTGCAGTATTATAATCACTTTATGATTTGTTTGTTTCAGATTTTTGAATTTTAGCGAAGTGGAAATTGTTAATTATTATTGGTAATTTAAAATATAAATTAATAACATCTTGAAAAATATTGTTAAATTTCTTTTTTGTCATGGAAGAGAAATTAGCATTTTGGTGTATTTTTCGCTATAAATAAAGTGAAATGATTCTTTTTTGAAAGTTTTGAAATTGTGACCGATCTTACTCCACACCCAGAACGTGATGTGCTAACCGGTATTGAACCAATCAGTATTATTGATGAAATGCAACGCTCCTATCTCGATTACGCGATGAGCGTGATTGTTTCACGTGCACTCCCTGATGTCCGTGATGGTCTTAAACCTGTTCATCGGCGTATCCTTCATGCTATGAATGAGATGGGGCTTTCTTTCAATAAGTCGTATCGTAAATCTGCTGGTGTGGTTGGTGAGGTTATGGGGAAATTCCATCCCCATGGTGATGCTTCAATTTACGATGCATTAGTGCGTATGGCGCAGGACTTTTCTTTAAGAAATCCATTAATTGATGGTCAGGGAAATTTCGGTTCCGTTGATGGTGATCCACCCGCGGCCATGCGCTATACAGAGTGTCGTTTAGAAAAAGTTTCAGAAGAACTTTTAGCTGATATTGATAAAGATACTGTTGATTTTCAGGATAATTACGATGGACGTGAGCGTGAGCCGGTTGTCTTGCCAGCGCGTTTTCCCAATCTTTTGGTTAATGGGTCAGGGGGGATTGCTGTGGGAATGGCAACCAATATTCCTCCCCATAATCTTGGTGAAGTCGTTGATGGTTGTATCGCTTTGATTGATAATCCTGATATCACACTCGATAAAATAATTGAAATTATTCCTGGTCCGGATTTTCCTACTGGGGGCATTATCCTTGGCCATTCTGGTGTCCGTGCAGCTTATGAAACAGGGCGTGGCTCAATCATTATGCGTGCTAAAGTTGAGATCGAAGAAATTCGTAGTGGTCGACAAGCAATTATTGTGAGTGAGATCCCTTATCAAGTTAATAAGGCAACGATGATTGAGAAAATGGCCGAATTGGTGCGTGATAAACGCATTGAGGGAATCTCTGATTTGCGTGACGAATCCGATCGTGATGGATATCGGGTTGTTATTGAGCTGAAGAAAGATGTTGTTGCGGAAGTTGTTTTAAACCAATTATATCGGTATACGCCTCTACAAACTTCCTTTGGTTGTAATATGGTTGCTTTGAATGGGGGAAAACCCGAACAGATGACGTTGCTTGATATGCTTCGTGCATTTGTTTCTTTTCGGGAAGAAGTTGTCAGTCGGCGAACAAAATATCTTTTGCGTAAAGCGCGTGAGCGAGCACATGTTTTGGTTGGTCTTGCCCTTGCTGTTGCCAATATTGATGAAATTATAGCGCTTATTCGCAAAGCTCCTGATCCGCAGACAGCACGTGCACAGTTAATGGAGCGGCGCTGGCCAGCGATGGATGTCGCGCCTTTGATTAAACTTATTGATGATCCTCGTCATATTATTCATGAGGATGGTACTTATAATCTTTCTGAAGAACAGGCGCGTGCTATTTTAGAATTGCGGTTGCAACGATTGACAGCCCTTGGGCGTGATGAAATCGCTGATGAATTGAATAAAATTGGCGTGGATATCGCTGACTATCTTGAGATCTTGGCATCACGCGTACGCATTATGTGTATTGTTAAGGATGAGTTGAGTGCTCTTCGTGAGGAGTTTGCAACGCCGCGACGTACCGTTTTTGGTTTTGGTAGCGCTGAGATGGAGAGTGAAGATCTGATCGCACCAGAGGATATGGTGGTAACGGTGAGCCATAGTGGCTATATTAAACGTGTGCCTCTTAATACCTATCGTGCACAGCGACGTGGTGGTAAGGGGCGTTCTGGTATGTCCACGAAGGATGAGGATTTTGTAACGCGATTGTTTGTTGCCAATACGCATACTCCGGTTCTTTTCTTTTCATCACGTGGGATTGTTTATAAGGAAAAAGTTTGGCGACTGCCGCTGGGAACACCCCAATCGCGTGGGCGGGCTTTGATCAATATGCTTCCCTTACAACAAGGTGAGCGTATTACAACGATTATGCCTTTGCCTGAAGATGAAGCGAGCTGGAGTGCATTGGATGTTATGTTTGCGACAACGCGTGGAACTGTGCGTCGTAATAAATTATCAGATTTCGTTCAGGTTAATCGTAATGGTAAAATTGCAATGAAACTTGATGAAGAAGATGAAATTCTTTCTGTTGAAACCTGTACGGAACATGATGATGTTGTTCTAACAACAGCCAATGGACAATGTATCCGTTTCCCAGTTGTTGATGTTCGTGTTTTTGCTGGGCGTAATTCTGTGGGAGTTCGTGGTATCAATTTAGCTAAAGGCGATAAAGTCATTTCGATGACAATTTTAGAGCATGTCGAGGCGACGTCCATTGAGCGTTTTGCTTATATTAAACGTGTAATGAATGAACGGCGTGCTTTTGGTGCAGATGCCGATGTTGAAGATATTGTAACTCTTGATGAAGAAGATGGGGGGGCTGAAACAGAGTTAACAGATGAACGTTATGCAGAACTTCATGCACGTGAACAAATGCTTTTGACGGTGAGTGAGTTTGGTTATGGTAAACGCTCTTCATCCTATGAGTTCCGGATTTCGGGACGTGGCGGAAAAGGGATTCGTGCAACAGATCCATCTAAAACAGCTGAAATTGGTAAATTAGTAGCGGCTTTTCCGGTGAAGGCGCAAGATCAAATTATGTTGGTATCAGATGGGGGGCAGCTTATTCGTGTCCCTGTTGAGGGAATTCGTACTGCTGGGCGCTCAACTAAGGGAGTTACAATTTTTAATACAGCCAAAGGTGAAAGAGTCGTATCGGTTGAACGTATTTCTGAACCTGAAGATGATACGAGTTCATTAGATGATGAAGGTGAGAAGCATTCTGATACAGTTGATATGAGCGAAGAAAAATAATTTTTAAGAGGAAGGAGTAAAATCATGAAAATTGCTCTTTACGCGGGTTCTTTTGATCCTCTTACAAATGGTCATCTTGATGTTTTGAAAGGGTGTTTTGTGTTAGCTGATAAGGTGGTCGTCGCCATAGGGATACAGGCTGACAAAAAAACACTCTTTAGCTTTGAAGAGCGTGTTGATTTCATTACGCAGGTAGGGAAAGACTTGTTTGGTGCAGATTCTAATCGATTGCAGGTTCTTTCATTCAACAACCTTCTCATTGAGAAGGCGCGTGAAGTTGGTGCTTCATTTCTCATTCGTGGATTGCGTGATGGTACTGATCTTGATTATGAAATGCAAATGGCAGGGATGAATGGCGTTATGGCTCCTGAATTGCAAACTGTTTTTTTGCCGGCAAGCGTTTCTGGACGTGCGATAACATCTACATTGGTGCGCCAAATTGCTTCTATGGGAGGTGATGTGACACCATTTGTACCGCCCAATATTGCACAAGCTTTGAGCTCGAAATTCCAATCTTTTAGGGGAGAATAATTGTGTCTCGTAGAATTTTTGCTGTTTTGATATGTGTGTTTTGTTTTTTTTCATTGTCCGCTGTCGCTGGTAATTCTAGCCAAGCAAGTGATGCAAGCCTTCTTATTTTATCTCTCAAAGATGGTGATGTCATTATTCGTCTGCGTCCTGATTTGGCGCCAAAACATGTTGCGCAAATCAAAAGATTAACAGAGGAGGGGGCCTATAATAATGTTGTGTTTCATCGCGTTATTCCTAATTTCATGGCACAAACTGGTGATGTAAAGTTTGGAAAAAAGGGCAGTAGAGATTTTGATCTGAAACGCGTTGGTATGGGTGGCTCAAATTATCCCAATATACCGGCAGAATTTTCAAAGCAACCGTTTAAGCGTGGTACTGTTGGGATGGCACGGTCACAAGATCCGGATTCCGCGAATTCTCAATTCTTTATTTGTTTTGACGATGCTGCTTTTTTAAATGGTCAGTATACGGTTGTTGGAGAGGTTATAAAGGGGATGGATGTTGTTGATAAAATAAAAAAAGGTACGACAAGTAATAATGGATCTGTAAAAGATCCTGATGTTATTAATGCTGCTACTTTACAAGTTCAGAAATAAATCAAAGGAGCTTTTCATATGGCTGAGAATAAAAATCCAGAGAATACTTTAATTCTTGAAACTACAAAGGGCAGAGTTGTTATTGAGCTTTTGGCTGATTTAGCGCCAAAACATGTTGCACGTATTAAAGAACTGGTACGTGAAGGTGCTTATGATAATGTTATTTTCCATCGCGTTATTGATGGTTTTATGGCGCAAACTGGGGATGTGCAATTTGGAAAGAAGGATAGTGAAAAATTCAATTTATCCCGTGCGGGTATGGGAGGGGCAGAAAAACCAAATTTAACAGCAGAGTTTTCAAATCTTTCTCATAAGCGTGGTACAGTTTCTATGGCACGTAGTCAGAATCCAAATTCTGCTAATTCTCAGTTTTTTATTTGTTTTGCAGATGCTCCGTGGCTTGATCGTCAATATTCCATATGGGGGCAGGTTGTTGAAGGTATGGAAAATGTTGATAAAATTAAACGTGGTGAACCTGTTGCAGATCCAGATTCAATTATCAAAGCCGTTATTGCTGCGGATGCAAAATAGTATAAATTATACTGATTTCAATTGTAAGTTTCTAAGAAAAAATACTCTTTTCTGATCAATAAAGGCACACGGAACTCTTTGGTAGCATCAAGCTTATCTTTTATAACTTCGAGCTAAAAATTGTCCATGTATTTCCTTCAATCGGATTTTCCTGAAGAATATAACGCAAAGGATTTGTATAAACACCTATCAGAATAAGAAAACGCAAAGTCTGTTGTGTTATGATTGTTGCTTGGCAAAGTCTTTTATAAAAAATTCGGCATTTTTCTTCAATCCATTGCCGGTCTATTAATGGTTTTAAGATGTTACTTTTCTGAGAGAGCGTGTGCTTTTGTTGCTGCTTGTAAATCAATATCCAATCCTAATGCAGCGGCACACATATTAATACGGATAAGAGCCTTACGAGTTTTTCCAGTTTTCCTAGTAAGGTGGAAAACCAGTATATATATCATTGGTGTAATCTTTAAAACAAGAAGACAGTTTAATCTTAGAGGAATATAACGGCGCAGAGGTGAAATAAATGGCTCGTCTTGCCATTTCCTTTTTAATTCAGCTTTACTTTTTTTTAAATATCTAAAGCAATATCGTTTAAATAATGAAGTTTGTGCATAGCCTTACGCTTTTATTTTTTTCGTTTTTTAATAGAGTAACGCTCCAAACGGAATATGCTTATGTTGCACATTTATGTGTTTTTTTAAGAAGAATTTCTCAGTATATATCAACATTTACTTCCACGATGATATTCATGGCGTGTGTAGTTTTTTAAGCTATAAATAGTATTATTATGCTCCACCATCTTTAAAGCTTGAGAAGAAGGAAAGAGGGTAGCATCATACGCTTTTTCAGCCTCTAATGTTACGATAGAGCTTTTGGTATTTGAGAATCTTTACAAAAAGCATTTTTAGTTTTTAAAAGTGTTCTTATTTACACGTTAATTTCTTTTGTGAATTATCTCAAGTGCCAAGAGCTATCTCAATATTGTGAGTGGATAAATGATTACGCTCATTTGCGCTTTTATTAAGCGTAAGGATCGCCGTGTCCAATAGATGAAAATTAAAAGTAAAGAATATTGTAAGCTGTGCAATGCGTTCAGAATTTTCTTCTATGCGTACAAAGTTACTGCAAGTATGTGAAGATGAGATTATTGTGATAATAATTTTGCAATTCTATTAAGGCTTTAGTGCGTTAAGCGTAGGTATTTTGAGGTATAACATTATAAGGATTTTACTATTTTTTCGGAGCTAGATTATCACTTTTATTATGGTGATTTCTTAACAAAAAATGTTCTTTTATCTCGTTTAATTTTTTATGCTGGTTACAATATTGAGCGAATCAAAAATTAATTCATAAAGCTTATGACAATGCTCGTAAGGGGATATCTTTTTTCTTTCTATAGAGATATGCATTGATGGAATCAAAAAGACGAGAGTTATGATAAAGACATTTCATTATAGAAAAATTGCTCAAGATGGGTATGCACGTCGAGGCGAAATTATAACGGGGCGAGGATGTGTTCGTACACCCGCATTTATGCCTGTTGGGACGGCAGGAACCGTTAAGGCTATGTATATGGATCAGATACGTGATCTTGGTGCAGATATCATTTTGGGGAATACTTATCATTTAATGTTACGTCCAGGAGCTGAACGTGTTGCGCGTTTGGGAGGATTACATGAATTTTCACGCTGGAGCGGGCCTATTTTAACCGATTCTGGTGGCTTTCAGGTTATGTCATTGGCGGGAATCCGTAAAATTACTGAACAAGGTGTGATTTTTCGCTCTTACATTAATGGAGCTTACTATGAAATGAGTCCAGAGCGTTCTATCGAAATTCAAGGACTTCTTGATGCGGATATCCAGATGCAGTTGGATCAATGTATTGCATTACCTGCAACTGAAAAAGAAATGGAAGAAGCTATGGAACTTTCATTGCGGTGGGCGCAGCGTTGTAAAACAGCTTTTGGAGATCAGCCCGATAAAGCATTGTTTGGGATTGTTCAAGGCGGTGATAATATGAAACTGCGTGAACGTTCTGCTCAAGCATTAAAAGAAATGGATTTAAAAGGTTACGCTATTGGAGGGCTTGCTGTTGGTGAGCCGCAGAGTGTTATGACAGCAGTATTAGATACGACTTGTCCGATTTTACCAGAGGATAAACCACGCTATCTTATGGGAGTAGGGACACCTGATGATATTTTACAAAGTGTTGCTCGTGGTGTTGATATGTTTGATTGTGTTATGCCGACACGTGCAGGACGCCATGGTTTAGCTTTTACCCGCTTTGGTAGAATTAATTTGCGTAATGCGCGTTATGCAGAAGATCCACATCCTCTTGATTCACAGTCACTTTGTCCAGCAGCACATGATTATAGTTGTGCTTATTTGCATCATTTGATCAAATCTGGAGAATCTCTTGGGGGCATGTTGTTGACTTGGAATAATCTTTTTTATTACCAACAACTGATGCAGGGAATTCGTGATGCCATTGAAGAAGGCTGTTATGCTGATTTTTGCGCTGAAACGCGTGCTTTATGGGCACAAGGACGCTAAAATATTAATCGTAATATAGCGCTTCATTTTTTATTGAATTTATTCTTGCACTTACAAATTTAGCTAAAAATATAAAATTAGAAACACCTTCCAAAATTATAAAATTCCACTATCCTAAGATATAATAGTGCGGTTTTATAGGGCACATATTCTTTTTCTAATTACTATATAAAACAGAAACTGTTACTCCGGTACGCGCTACCTGATCCGGAGAAAAACAGTTTATTTCTGTTTCTGATAACTGTTTAAAGCAACAATGTTAATGAGGTGTTAGCGAACTCTTAAAGAAGTATGAAAATTGTATTTTTATGAGCTACTTTGTGTTTTTTATTACTAAAGGTAAAGAATGTATTATATACAGCTGCACAGATAAATTTTTAGAAAATTAAAATAAAATAATATTACAACATTTAAAATATTATAATTTTATATTTTAGGTTTTTATTATTTTCATATCTTAATATAATTATTATTTACAATAGATTTATGTATTATTATTAATCCATAAAATAAAAAACTATAGATATTATGTCATAAAAAATTTAAATATTAATCATGATAATTAGCATATTTATAAAATATCGATGAATCTATTGAAACAAAACTTATAAATATTTATTTTATGCTCTGTTTATAGAATTTATCTGAAAATAATCATAATATATTTACGTGAATATTTTAATTTACAGATAGTGAGTTAGATATCTGATGCAATTCTTCTGTTAGATGAGAAGGGGTAAAGATGCCCCAAAAAGGATATTTAATAAATCTAGAAACCAAGCGCTATTATTATGAGAATTTTCAAAGGATTCTATAATAATTTATAAGAATGGCGTAAAGTTGAAATTATAGCTTATCGATTTGGAGGATCTGCATTCAGGTAAGAAAAATAAAGCAACAATAATTTGGGGAGAAGTTTTATCTTTGTATCAAGACAATGATGAGATGTTGTTCACTTATTTGAAATGCATTATTCGACAAAGTTTAGAATTATTTATAAGGTATAGTATATCATTGTAAAATAAAGGTTTCACTGTAAAATTGGAACTGCTGAAAAGAGGAGACAAAGTTTATTATTTGGCAGCTCTGATAAAAATAGGTGAATACGTCTATAGCTTTTAGGATTTCAAAGATTTTCTGTTAAAGAATCTACCTTAAAATTCCATAAAATGCTTTTATATATCAAAATATTTCTGAAACTTTATTGGGGACTATTGGGCATGTGTATAACAATGTTTTGAATTTTTGTTTGTGTGTATTACAGATATCTACAGTTAAAACTCCTATCCAGAAGTGATGATATGAGAGATTCTTATAAACAAAAGGTTCTTGTATTGGGTATTGATTCGAGAGTACGGCGTTTAATAATTTTAGCTCTTGCAGTGGGGAGTTTTGCTATTGGTACTGCAGAGTTTGTTGCAATGGGGCTACTGCCAGAGATGGCGCGAAGTTCATATGTTGATATTCCTACCGCTGGTCAATATATTTCTGCTTATGCATTAGGAGTTGTGATTGGAGCACCTCTTTTAGCTGTGGCAACAGCTCAGGTATCACGCAAAACTGTGTTGATAGGATTGATGCTTTTTTATGCCTTAGCAAATATTGCTAGTGCCTTTGTTTCTGATTTTAGCATATTAGTAGTATTACGCTTTCTCAGTGGACTTCCCCATGGAATCTATTTTGGACTTGCGGCTATGGTTGCCTCTTCAATGGTAGAAATGAATGAGCGTTCTAAAGCTGTTGGATATGTTATGCTTGGCTTAACAATTGCAACCGTTTTGGGAGCACCCAGTGCTACTTGGATTGGGCAACTTATTGGTTGGCAGAGTGCTTTTGTTCTTGTGGGTATGATTGCTTTATTATGTTGTTTGCTTATTTGGAATTTTTTGCCTTGTGATTTAAGTTTTCTAAAAACAAATCCTTTGCAAGAAATGGGTGCATTAAAACAAAAGCAGGTGTGGCTTCTTTTGTTGATGGTTTCGGTGGGGGCGTCAGGATTATTTTCTGTTTTTACTTATATCAAGTCAACATTAATGCATATTTCTGGTGTTTCACTTGAGTGGGTACCATTTATTATGCCGTTAGTTGGATTGGGAATGGTGGTAGGAAATCTCTTGGGGCCTAAGTTAGCTGTTAAAATTGGTATTTCGCCGATGATATTTTTTTCTATGCTTTGGAGCGTATTTGTTTTTTTTCTTTTTTTCTTTTTATCCTATGCTCCGTTAACAGCAGCAATAGGATGCTTTTTTGTTGGGACTTCTTTTGCTGCTATGCCTTCTATACAAACAAAAATTATGGATGTTGCACTACAGGGACAGATTTTGGCAGGAGCATTAATGCAGTCTGCTTTTAATATTGCCAACGCTCTTGGTGCAGAATCTGGAGCATTGGTTTTAAAATTTGGCTATAGCTATGAATATACAGCTGTTTTAGGAAGTATTCTAACTTTGTGTGGATTAATGATTTTTTGCGTCTCATGGTATATGGAGAAGCATGCTTAATACTTTTCATTTTTTAATGAAGAAGGTATTTTATATTTATTTAATTATTGGAATGTCCTGTTGGATTTTTTAATATGCAGTAAGAAATGCGCAGCGCTAATGGAATAGCAAAACAAAATAAAAAACCAATGAGCACTATAAGAAGAGCTTTTGCTGCTAAGATCATTCCTATTGTTCCTCCAGGATTAAAGAGTCCGGCAAGATTGGTGATAACTCCGGCTAGAGTTGCACTCAATGCAGCTGAAAATAGTTGTACGGAGGTAAGGGATTCACTGGCACGTAGAGCATCTTCATCATTTGTACATTGTAAGATCCGTGTGAGCAAATGTGGCCATGCTATGCCCGCACTGGTTCCAATAGAAAATAGTGCTAAGCAAATAATAAAAATATATTCAAGTGTGGAAACTTCTGTTGGGATGAGCCATAAAAGAATCGCTATGCCTAACAGTTTAAATAGGGGCGAGTATATAATGATGTTGCGAATTTTTTTTGTGGAGACAGCAGCACTTGAGAGAGCTCCACACGTCCACCCTAGGCTCATAAGTGCTGCTATATAACCGGCTATAAGTGGAGCTTGTCCATGAAGTTCTTGAAGAAAAAGTGGTAAATAAAGTTCCATACTGTACACGACTGTTGTCATAACGAGTATTAATGCGTAAACGGGAAAAATTTCAGAAGAGAAAGAAAAGGATTTGCGCGGCAACATAGGATGAAAGCTATATGATTCGATTTTTGCTAGAACAAAGAGAAGACTAAGTCCGATAACTAATCCGCAAATTTTTGCCATTATTGTGTCCATAGCTCCTCCGACAGAAATGATAAAAATTAATAAGGTGAGTATGAAAAGCTGAAGAAGAGGGAGGGGGGATGTTGGAACATAGTTTTCATTCTTTTTAGGTAAAATTTTAAAGGCTATGAGTAAGAAGAATATAGCTAATGCGCCAATGATCCAAAAGGATGCTCTCCATAGGCCAAAATATACAGAAATTCCTCCTATTGCTGGACCTAATAAGGTTGATATTCCCCACATTCCAGAGATAACACTTAATGCGTGTGACCATAAAGATGGGCTGAAAACAATACGTACCATGGAATAGGATAGAGATAACAAAGAACCACTTCCCAATCCTTGAATAAAGCGTCCTATTAAAAATAATGACATCGATGAAGAAATACTGCACAGTAAAGTGCCTAGGGTAAAAATAAGTCCAGAGATAACATAAGCGTTGCGAGGACCTAATTTTCCTAATATTTTTGTTGCAAGTGAAGTACCAAGGAGTGAAGCTGTAATAAAGACAGTCGCTACCCAAGAATAATATATCTCACTGCCAATATGATTCATAAGGGAGGGTAAAATAGTAATAACAATATAGACGTTGGTGGCGTGTAATACAACACCACCTGTAAACGTTAAAAAGCAAAGACCATTTTTACCTAATAAAAGCGCAGACCAGCTTTGTTTTTTCACTGTTTTTTTGCTATTTAATAAAAATTTATCCTCTTCTTACTTATAAGGCACTTCTTTTAATTTGCCAAGAGAAATTCAAAGCTCTAAACAGAGCTTTGAATTTTAATTTAAGTAATAACTTAATTGCTCATTGCTTTTTTGAGATTCTCATCAATTTTTTCGAGGAAACCTGTTGTAGAAAGCCATTTTTGTTTAGGCCCAATCAAAAGTGCGAGATCTTTGGTCATAAAACCTTCTTCGACGGTTTTGATACAAACTTCTTCCAATGTCGTGGAAAAGTTTTTTAATTTCTCATTGTTATCTAGTTTAGCACGGTGCGCCAGTCCACGTGTCCATGCGAAAATAGATGCAATAGAATTTGTTGATGTTTCTTCGCCTCTTTGATGCTGACGGTAATGGCGCGTTACTGTGCCGTGTGCTGCTTCTGCTTCCACAATTTTACCATCAGGTGTCATGAGAACAGAAGTCATGAGACCAAGAGAACCAAAGCCTTGGGCAACAATATCAGATTGAACATCACCATCATAGTTTTTACATGCCCATACGTATCCACCTGACCACTTTAATGCAGAAGCAACCATATCATCAATAAGACGGTGTTCGTAATATAATTTACGGTTTTCAAATTCAGTTTTAAATTCCGTATCAAATATTTCTTGAAAGATATCTTTAAAACGACCATCGTACGTTTTTAGAATGGTATTTTTTGTTGAAAGATAAACTGGAATATTCCGTTGTAGTCCATAATTAAAGGATGCGCGGGCAAAATCACGAATTGACTCATCAAGGTTATACATAGCCATAGCAACTCCTGCACTTGGGGCATCAAAAACCTCATGTTCAATAACTTGATTATCGTCACCTACAAATTTAATACTTAATTTCCCTTTCCCTGGAAATTTAAAATCTGTTGCCTTGTACTGATCACCAAAAGCGTGACGTCCGATAATAATTGGCTTTGTCCAGTTAGGAACAAGGCGAGGGACGTTTTTACAGATAATGGGTTCGCGAAAAATGACTCCTCCTAAAATATTGCGGATTGTGCCATTAGGTGATTTCCACATTTTTTTTAGGTTAAATTCTTTAACGCGGGCCTCATCAGGTGTGATGGTTGCACATTTTATACCTACCCCATATTTTTTGATAGCATTGGCAGAATCGATTGTTACCTGATCATTGGTTGCATCACGATTTTCGACGGAAAGATCATAATATTTGAGATCAATGTCGAGATAGGGATGGATTAATTTATCCTTGATATATTTCCAGATGATGCGGGTCATCTCATCCCCATCAAGTTCAACAACGGGGTTTTCTACTTTGATCTTTACCATTAGAAATCCTTTTTCTTTTAAGCGATACTACTTTATAGCACTTTCAAGTTTATAATGAAAAGTAAAAACAAGGGAAAAAAGCATTCAAATATGAGCTTTTATAATATATTATCAATAGAGTGTAAAATTTTGTTGGAGAGTTTAATTTTTGAAAAGAGGTGATGTGTTTGCAAAATTATAATTATTCTATGATTGATGAAGAATTTGTTTAATAAATAAGGTAGTTAGATCACTGAGGAAGAGGGATTATGCACGTTTATTATCCGAGATTCCATTTAATAAGTTGATCGTATTCTAAATTATAGTTTCTTGATTTGTTGTGTTAGGTGAATAAGCATCTTTTTTTTATACCGCTATTTTAATTCTAAGATTACAGTTTGTTTATAAAAAAGTTTAATGTGATAAGAAAGGCACTGTAATTAGAAATGCTTCATATAAAATGCGTTTTGGGATAAATTTCAGTTTTGAAGGTTGGAAAAAAACGTATAAATGATGCGGCTGGTTTTAATTTAAAAATTAACAGCATACGCAAAATATGACTTATAAAATTACCGTATCGCGAGCTAGAATACTCTAATTCTTATATTTTATCGATTCTTACTGTTTTTAACTGTGCGCAGCAAAACACTACCCTCGAAATGCAACAAAGAAATTAATCTGCTAATGATTCTTGTATCCTTTTTACGAAAAGATTCCTTTTAAGATCTTATTCCCCCGTTTTTATTTATGCATCCCTTTTTTAAAAACACGAATAAAATGAATATATTACACATAGAAAGAAGGATGATGGTACGCCCAAGGGGAATCGAACCCCTGTTTCCGCCGTGAAAGGGCGATGTCCTAACCGCTAGACGATGGGCGCAAACCAATGATGAGGCTTATAGAGAGGATCTTGTTATTTCGCAAGCCCTCTGTGTCATTTTTTTTGAAAAAAGTGTGTTTTATTGAATAATTTTTGGACGATTCCTATTTGGATTGTTTCTTTTCAGTTTGAGTAGTAGGCAAAAATGATCAAAACGGCTTTTAAATGTATTTATTTTTTGCATATTTTATTGTTTGTTATCTCTGCTTACCACATAAGAATATTATTTAACTTGTTTGAAAGAAATTTTATACAGAATATTCCTTATTTGATCTTATTATAAAGCAAAAACTGTATAATTTGTGAAGTATGAAGCAAATATTTATTACAAAATTAATAAATAATACCAATCATACAATTTTTTTCTAGGCATAATCCATAGATTTCTTTCAGTTTAACAAAATATAAAAATATTATTTATGATAAAAATAAAAATATTAAAGCAATTTTACAGAATATATTAAAAAGTATTTTTCTTATCTTTACTTTTACATATCTGTAAGAAATTTAAAATTAAAAGCGCGTCATTTGTTCTTTCACATATTGAGAAGGTTCTTGATTTGAAAGTGAATTAGCGTGGATAAAGGGCTGCTTTAGATTCTTGACATTTCAATTCGTTAGTTTTTCAAAGGGATGGCAATAAGTTGAGGTAAAATATTCGAATTTTGCAAATTTATTCTCCATATTTATAATATTTCAGAATTATGGTGTGCATATATTAAGTCTTGTTTTTTACTTTAATGTAAGGTTCTATTTTGATATATGAGTGCATTGAGATTTTTGCATTAAATATTTATAGTTCAAACTATGGAATGGTAGGAAGGAATGTGTTATTATCTACTGCTCTACTTTGTTTTATCCATTCTCTTAATTTATCATATGAAAGAATGTTTTTTGTCCAATATTTGTTGATTTAGAAGAGATGTTTTTATTCTTTCTTACCAAGTTTTAAATATTCTTTAATTTGTTATTGATTATTGTTTAGAACTTTTCTTTATGGCAACCTGCATTTATCAGTTTTACAGATTTTCATTCTGAATTAGATCTTTTATAAAGATTCTGAAATCTTTGAAGACAATAAATATTATATTTTAGGAATGTTGATTGAACAAGCGGGGATAATTCTATTGGAGAAAATGAACTGAATGGAGCGGGATGTTTCTTTTGTTTTTATGGATGTAAGTATTCTTTGTGTTGATTGGCACATCATTTAAACGATTTTTCAATGAAGATAGGGATCAGTGGTTAATAATGGCAGAAGCTTTAAAAGTTGGTGTTGCGGGACTTGGTGCGGTTGGTACTTCAGTTGTTCGAACTCTATGTGAAAAAGCAAATAGTTTAGCTTGTCAATGTGGGCGATTCATCAAAGTCGTTGCTGTTAGTGCGCGGGATAAAAGCCGTAATCGTGGAATTGATCTCAGTGATATAAAATGGTTTGATTCACCTGTGGAGTTAGCTGCTTCTGATGAGATTGATGTTTTTGTAGAGTTAATTGGTGGTGAATTGGATGTGGTGTATACCGCTGTTAAGAGAGCGCTTGAGACGGGACATCATGTTGTAACAGCCAACAAAGCTCTTCTTGCTCGACATGGAGTAGAGCTGGCTATAATTGCAGAAAAAAAAGGTGTTTTTCTTCATTTTGAAGCAGCTGTTGCAGGAGGAATTCCTGTCATCAAAGCGATGAGAGAATCACTTGTTAGTAATCGCATATCGCGAATTTATGGTATTCTCAATGGAACCTGTAATTATATATTAACACGCATGTTTACGGAAGGTCTTTCATTTAAAGATTGTTTAGCAGATGCACAGAGACTTGGGTATGCTGAAGCAGATCCAAGTTTTGATATTGAGGGAAATGATACTGCTCATAAATTAGCGTTGTTGACAAGCTTGGCATTTGGAACAGCTGTTTCGTTAGATGATGTTTATGTTGAAGGAATTCATAATATTTCGCAAATTGATATTCGAGCAGCTGATGAATTGGGGTATCGGATTAAGCTTTTAGGGGTTGCATTAAAAACGGATTCTGGAATAGAGCAACGCGTTCATCCAACAATGGTACCAACATCCTCAATGATTGCACAGATAAATGGCGTAACCAATGCTCTTTCTATTCAAAGTGATTTATTAGGTGAATTACTGTTTTCTGGTCCTGGCGCCGGAGGAATGGCAACAGCATCAGCCGTTATTGGTGATTTGGCTGATATAGCAAAAGCGCGTTCTGGTTTTCAGTATGCACCTGTTTTAAGACGTCCAGCATTAGAACTTGCTCCTCATAAAAAAGCACGTATTTCGCATCATGCAGGGGGGTATTTTATTCGTTTAAATGTTCATGATCGTACTGGTGTTTTTGCTGCGGTCGCAAGGCATATGGCTGATAATCACATCTCATTGGAGTCGATTGTTCAAAGATCTTTTGTAGAAGATCAAATTGAAAAAACAATTATTTTAATTACGCATGAAACAACAGAGGTGAATGTACGACAGGCACTTGCAGAAATTGAAAAAGATGGACATCTTGTTGCAAAATCTCAATTTATTCGTATTGAGCCTATGGCAGAGAATTGATAACTTTCTTAATAATGACAAAAAGGCAAGCTTGAGTTCTTTTGTCTCTTGTGGAAAATTTTCATCTTTGCCAAAAACTTTATTCTTAGTATTTAATAAGGACTCATATTTTTTCTGGTATTCATTCGGTAGGATTTTTTCATATGCCCACAACTCAGAAGATTTTAAATGGACTTGATCGTATTTTGACGCTTGAATTGGTACGTGTTACTGAACGTGCTGCTGTTGCTGCTGCACGCTGGCGCGGACGTGGCGATGAAAAGGCAGCGGATCAGGCTGCTGTAGATGCAATGCGGCAGGAACTTAATCAATTGCCTATTGATGGTACAGTGGTGATTGGTGAAGGTGAGCGGGATGAAGCGCCTATGCTTTATATTGGGGAAAAAGTAGGTCTTCAAAGTGGATTGGCGATTGATATTGCACTTGATCCACTAGAGGGAACAACACTTTGTGCTAAAAATATTGCCAATTCTTTGGCAGTAGTTGCAATTGCTGGAAAGGGTAATCTCCTTTATGCCCCTGATGTTTATATGGAAAAAATTGCTATTGGTCCTGGTTATCCAAAGGGAGTAGTAGATATAGATGCTTGTCCTACCGATAATATCCATGCTCTTGCAAAGGCTAAAGGAGTGGCTGTTAATCAGATTGTTGTTTGTATTATGGATAGACCTCGTCATGAAAAATTGGTTAATGAAGTACGAGCGACAGGGGCATCGATTCGCTTGATTGGGGATGGAGATGTTGCTGCTGTTATTGATACAACTGATCCAGAAGAAACAGGTATTGATATCTATATGGGAATTGGTGGAGCACCTGAAGGTGTTTTAGCTTCTGCTGCTTTGCGCTGCATTGGAGGACAGATGCAAGGTCGTTTGCTGCTTGATACAGAAGAGAAAATTGCTCGTGCAGCTAAAATGGGGATTAGTGATCCCAATAAGGCTTATACAATGGAAGAAATGGCAAAGGGTGATGTTTTGTTTGCAGCAACAGGGGTGACAGATGGTAATATGCTTTCTGGTGTTAAATTTACATCTCGTTACATTCAAACGGAAACTCTCGTAATGCGCTCCCATACGGGTACAGTCCGTAATATTAAAGCACAGCATCGAGATCATTCAAAATTTGATTAATGTTTTCTTTTTTTGTCACTAAAAATAAAGGGAGTTTTCAGGAAATACGCTTCCATAAATTTACTTTCATGGAAGCGTTTATAGATATGAAAATACCTTATAATTATGAAAGCTGGACAGAATGCACCCAGCCATTTTTATCTTCTATGTTCCCTTTTTGAAGGCCAACCAATTGTGTACGAAGCTGCTTTGTAACTTCTCCAACTGTTTCATTTCCAATAATAAATTCTCCCTCTTTATATCTAAAACGACCAATTGATGTGACAACGGCAGCTGTACCACAAGCAAAAACTTCTTTAAGGTGTCCACTCTTTGCATCTTCTTGAAGCGCTGCAAAAGAATAAGGACGCTCTTCTATTTTTAATCCCATTTGTTGAGCTAACCTTAAGATTGAATCACGGGTTATCCCTGGAAGGATAGTTCCATTAAGTGGGGGAGTTACAAGTGTATTATTGTCCATAATAAAGCAGACATTCATACCACCAAGTTCTTCAATCCATTTATGTTCAATCATATCAAGGAAGAGTACTTGGCTACAATTGTTTTCAGTTGCCGTTTTTTGTGCCAGTAAGCTTGCTGCATAGTTTCCACCACATTTGGCAGCGCCTGTGCCTCCTGGACCAGCACGGCTATAATCTGTTTCAATCCAGACGCTGACAGATTTTTCTTCTCCTTTGAAATAGGATTCAACTGGAGAGGCTATGATACAAAAAAGATATTCTTGAGAAGGGCGGACTCCCAAAAAGCTTTCATTGCCAAACATAAATGGACGGATATAGAGGCTAGCGTTCGGATGATCAGAAACCCATTTTTGATCAATTTTTACTAATTGATGAACGGCATCAAGAAAAATATCTTGTGGTAATTCTGGCATAGCTAAACGTTTAGCTGATTCTATAAAGCGTTGTGCATTGGCATCAGGCCGGAAGAGCAAGATGCGCCCATCTTTTGAACGATATGCTTTTAAACCCTCAAAAATTTCCTGTCCGTAATGTAAAACGGTACTTGCAGGGTTAATTTCTAAAGCTTTGTATTGAGAAATGATGGCATTGTGCCAGCCTTTGTCTTCAGTCCATTGAATAGTACACATGTGGTCTGTAAAAAATTGACCAAAACCGGGACTTTTCAAAATTTCTTCACATTTTCCTTCTGATAGAGGAGATGGGTGTTTTTCTATTTTAAAGGGAAGCGATGATATGGGAGATTTCATAAAAAAACCTTTTGAGTATGTTTTATTTTTATTAATAAAAATAATGAGATATTTTAATCACAACTCTATTATTAACAAAACCGTTGTGTCAATGTTTTCTTATAGCACACAAAGTTTTATTATAGAACACAAAGGGGCTTATTATAGAATTCAAAGGCTCTATGGTAAGGTAGATATTTTAATTCTATTCTCGCCTCTTTTTCTCAACTTTATGAAGTAAGCTGGAACTTTTGTCTATAATTATCGTTTTCTCAAAATAAGTATCTGAATAATTTCATATATGCATATTTTCTAGAAATTAAAAGGTAAGGGAATTGAGAAAAGGAATCCACTATGATTGATAAAAATTATCACACATATGAAGAACGTATGGCCGCAGAAAGAAGAGAGCGTGAACAACGTGTTTCAATCGCTAAGGGTATTTTTGCTATTCTTCTTGCGGTCGTTATTATTTGGTTTATTTTTGGTTTTTTAGGATCTTTTTTTGCAAAATCTCCTGAACATAGTTCGCGTTATAATACTCCAGAGACAAGCCAAAGCGTAACAACGCCCAAAAAAGATTTAAATTCGCTTCCTTCTGTACCTTATACGTATAAGGGTACGGAGTGATTTTTTCATAAATATAATCTTTTAGATAGAATGAAAATCGACGTAGATTAAAGAATAAAGTAAAGTTAGCACAAAGACATAAAAAAGATTGGACGATTTTAACTTCTGAAGTTTTTGATAAGTAATTAAACGGTATGGAAATAAATCATGCAACGGTTGTTAAAACCGTTGCATGATTGGTTTAGCGTGTGATGAAGCAGCTTCCACCAGAGCTTTTAATGGATTCACAAAGGATTATGGCTTCATTACGGTCTTGCGTTTGAATCCGAACACGGTAATAAGTACCTTTTCCTGGTATAAAAGCGGGTTGAATATTTAAAGAACGGGCACCGATAAGGAATCCAAATTTAGATTTCATATTTTTTAAAGAATTTCTAGCTAGCTCATGCGTTGGCTGAGATGCAAGTTGTACGTAATAACTTTCTGAATTTTGTGCTACGACTCTGTTTGGTGATGTGGAGCGAGACGCGGCTGGTGTTTCAACTTGTGTATTTCTTTCTGCATGAGAAGGAATAGGGATAAATTTTTCTTCAATATTTGAGCTAGAAGTATTTTCTGCGATTATTTTATCAATATTATTTTTGAGATCATGATCTCTTTCTTGGTCGTTTATATCAGAATCATGCGACGAAACAAGGAGCGAATCTTGAAGTTCATTAGAATCTTGATCAGTGCTTTCTTCAGATTGAGCAGCAGTTTTGCTCTTTGTTTGATGCGCAGGGGCTAGTGTAACTGTACCATCTTGATTTACAATAACAGTTTGTACTTCTTGCGTGGGAATAGTATGGTTTATGGCTTCTGTGACTGCATCTTCAACATCAGATTCATTTAAAGAAGATGAGGAAATGTTTGAAGATTCTCCAGGATTTAATTCTTTTAAATTTTCAGGTTGTTCAGAGTTATCAATAAGAAATTGTTGTGTATTTTCTTGTTTCTCATTTTGTTCAGTTGTTTGTTTATAGATATCTAAATTATGTGCAACATCCTTTTTCGGTTCAGTTGTTTCTGGTTTGAATTTAAAAGGCCTATTATCAGCGTGGATAATGACCGTTTCTTCATTTTTTTGTGATGGCATAAAAAAGTGAGAATAACCAGCAAACCCAATTCCTATTAAAATAAGTATAAAAATACCTCTAATGAAAGTTTTACCGAAAATAAAACTTTTTAAGGGAGGAGGAGCTGGTGGATGCGTGGAAACTTCATCTGCGCTTGTGTATGATGAATTCTCGCTAAAAGGGGCAAAATCATATTCCGTATTGGCAGAAGACAAATAGTCGGAATTTTGTTCTTTAGAGTTTATGTAAACACCTTCTTTTGAATTTTGCATAGATTGATGAAAAACTTCACTAAAAATCTCATTTTTCTGTTGGTTTTGAGACAAATTATCCGTTGGGACATTTCCTACATTGAGTACATCAGCAAATTCTTCTTCTAAACCACTACTAGTTGGCACATCATATTCTGGCGCTTCATACGGGACTTCTGGAACCATAATAGGGCCAGTTTTTTCTACGATTTCCTCTGAAAATTTATAAGTATCAACATTGGGAGGGGGAGTATCTCTGTGCGTATAGTTGTGGGAAAAAAAGCCATCCGTTTGTTTTGTATTCAAAGAGGGTGACGAGGAAAGAAACGCATCTAAATTGGTTTCATTATATGAAATTTCTCTATTTGGGTTAGAGGTATCTTCGGTGTTATTGATATAATGGGCTTGAGCCTCATTATATATTGGAACTTTTTCGCTATAAGTTTCTTGCTGTGAAGGGCTTTCTTCAAAAGAATGGGGATAATTGGTTGTATGATCTTCTTGTGAATCCCCCTTTAAATAAGAGTGTCTATCAACTGGTGAAGAATCCAAAGGTGAAGAGAAGGTACTTGTTGTTTGATTTCTTGCAGTGTTTTGTCTTTCTAACACAAGATTAGAAGATGAGAAAAACTCATCTTTCTCTGTAGAAGAGGAGGCATCAGGATAATCTTTTTTAATCCAATTTTCTTGATCAGCTGAAATTTTATAGGGATGGTTTATGGGAGTCTCATAGAGGTTTTGATTGTCATCATAAGTTTTTTGTATATTCGTAGTCTCAGGCTGTTGTGAATTTGTTTGTGAAAAACGATAGGTTTGTTCAATAGATTCTGGAATCTCTTTCTTATTTTCGTGTCTTTCAGATTTATCAAAAAAGAAATTTTCTGTTTCTGATTGTGACATAAGATTACTTTTTTCAAGAAAAGGATCAGTACTGCTTGCTGTTGTGTTCTGTTGAGGGGATTGATTCTTTGGGATTGGTAATGGAGAAAGCGCATCTAAAATTTGTTCTTCATCATGACTGCTAGGTGAATAATATTTCTCTTCAGATAAATTATTTCGTTTTGAATGGTTGAAAGAAGCAGTTTGTGCAATATCTGAGGCTGTTGCGTTGCTGGTTGCATGCAAGTCCCATTGTTTTTTTTGATCATCGAACGGTAAGTCATGTGCTAAATTATTTTCAAGTTCCTCTTCTAGAAAGGACAAATCAAAATTATCATCATGGGATGATGTTTCGGGGTGAGATGTTGATCGATCTGTCTGTAAAGAAGATTGCTCATTTTGGTTTCCGCTTTGTTTATGCGGATTAAAAATGCGCGTAAGTCTTTCCAAAGGATCATGGTGTTCATGATCGTGTTTTGTTTCGTGTAGATTTTTGCGATCGTTATCGCTCATAGCTTTTCTCACATGGTGATTTGCATCTGGGTGCAATCAATGGTTGATTTTGATTTGTTATATTAAAATTATAAATTTTCCCCCTCTCATGCAAGGATACATGAAAAAGTTTATCAATAGAGTATCTATTGTATGTATTTATAGAACTTTTTCAACGCATTTCTATTGGTGCCTCGACTCCTATGATGGTAAGTCCTGATGATAAAATATTGATAACAGCTTGTATCAACCCCAATCTTGCAAAGGATAACTCTTTATCATCAGGTTGAATAAAGCGTAAATTGAGACTTTCACTCCCTTTATTCCAATGGGTGTGAAAGCTGGAGGCAAGGTCATAAAGATAAAACGCTAATCGATGCGGTTCCTTATGAATGACGGATTGTTCAATGATACGTGGATATTCAGAAAGTTTGCGTATTAACAATATTTCATGGTCATCTGTTAATCGATGAAGATGGGCGATTAATGTATCATTTGAAAAGCTTTTAATATGAAGCGCTTCTTGTGCTTGACGAAAGACTGAGTGACAACGTGCACTTGCATATTGTACGTAAAAGATGGGGTTATCTTTTGATTGTTCTGTTACTTTTGCAAAATCAAAATCAAGAGGTGCTTCACACTTACGGTATAGCATCATAAAACGCACAGGATCACGCCCAACCTCTTCGACAACATCCCGTAGAGTAACAAAAGATCCTGCTCTTTTTGACATGCGTACAGGATGACCGTTGCGAAAAAGTTTTACCAATTGACATAAGAAGACACTTAATTTAGCTTTATCCCCAGAAACTGCTTTTGCCATTGCCTCTAGCCGCTTTACATAGCCAGCATGGTCTGCGCCTAGAATATAAATCATTTCATCAAAATGACGATTAAATTTATCCCGAAAATAAGCAACATCAGCAGCAAAGTAAGTATAAGAGCCGTCAGATTTGACTAACACACGGTCTTGGTCATCACCGACATTTGTTGAACGGAACAAAGTTTGTTCGCTTGGTTCCCAGTCTTCTGTATTTTGTCCCTTGGGAGGGGGGAGTTTTCCTTTGTAGATATAACCATTTAAAGTGAGATCGTTGATGGTGTTACGAATGGCGCGTGCATTATCTGCATAAAGCATTCGCTCAGAGAAAAAGATATCATGATAAATATTAAGAGCAGCCAAATCTTCGCGAATCATGGACATCATTGCATGAATTGCACGTTCTTTCACAAGAGATAAGGCTTCGTCTTTATCCATCGTGAGGAGTTGGTCACCAAACTCTTGAGCAAGCGATTGACCCAATGGTATCAAGTATTCTCCAGGATAGAGTCCTTCTGGAATTTCATTAATTTCTTGCCCAAGAGCCTCACGATAGCGCAATAGGACAGAGTGGGCGAGGACTTCTATTTGTTGACCAGCATCATTGATATAATATTCTTTCGTAATGTTATAGCCCGTAAATTGCAGCAAATTGGAGAGAACATCCCCAACAACCGCTCCGCGGCAGTGTCCTACATGCATTGGTCCTGTCGGATTTGCTGAGACATATTCAACATTGATGCGTTTTCCTTGTCCCATTGGGATACGACCATAAGAAGTGCCTAATTCAAGCATGGATTTTATAGCATCTTGCCAAAATAATTTTGTAAGCTTTATGTTTATAAAACCAGGACCGGCAACATCTATATTTTCGATAGAGGTATCATTTTTAAGAAGTTCTATGATTTTATCTGCAAGTGCACGTGGATTGATTCCAATAGATTTTGCAAGCACCATAGCAGCATTGGTTGATAAATGACCATGGGAGGAATCACGCGGAGGATCAACAGTGATTTTTGATAAATCTAGATCTTCTCCATTTTTCCCTTTTATATCAGATAATTCAATTGATCTCTTAATTTTTTTTTCGAAGTTTTTAAAGATATTCATATTTAGCTTCCATGATGATGCCAAAAGCCATTAAACGAAATGATCTGTATGGTCAAATAAACGGTGATATTCACGTAGAGCGTAGTGATCCGTCATGCCTGAAAGAAAATCAGCAATCAAACGTGCTAACTCTTGATTTTTTAAGTGCACTGTTTTGCTCTGCCAACTTTCAGGCATTGTATTTGGATTTTCATAATAACAATTGAATAATTTTTGTACAATGCATTTTGCTGCATTGCGACGACTAAGAACTTGTTCATGGTAGTAAAGATTTTTAAATAAAAAGTTTTTTAGTTCTTTTTCATAAACGGTCATTGTTGGTGAAAAGGTGACAATAGTTTGTTTTGCTTGGTGAATATCGTTTATGCTTGTTGGTTTGATGCGTGCTAAATTTTCTTGTGATTGTTTGATAACATCTTCAACCATGGTTGTTATTTGTCTTCGTACAAGTGTGTAACCGCGACGCGCTTGGTCGAGGTGGGGATGCTCATCTGTTATATCTTTTAATATTGCTGCTGTTAGTGAAACATGTTCAAATTGATCGAGTGTTAAAAATTGCGAACGTAGACCATCATCAATATCATGCGCATTGTATGCGATATCATCTGCAATAGCAGCACATTGCGCTTCTAGTCCTGCAAAACAATCGAGTGCAAGGTCTTGCTTTGCATTGTATTGTAAAATATCAATAGGAATCTCCTTATCCTTCGCGTTGGGACCTAAAAGGGGACCATTATGCTTTACAAGTCCTTCAAGGGTTTCCCATGTAAGATTAAGTCCATCAAAGTTTGCATAGCGCTGTTCTAGTTTTGTGACAATGCGTAATGCTTGTGCATTATGATCAAAGCCGCCATAATGTACCATGGCTTCATTAAGAGCATCTTCTCCAGCATGGCCAAAGGGCGTATGTCCAAAGTCGTGAACAAGGGCAATGGCTTCGGCAAGGTCTTCATCAAGACACAGGGCACGGGCTAATGTTCTTGCAATTTGAGAAACCTCTATGGAATGGGTTAGGCGAGTACGATAATGGTCGCTTTCGTCAGCAATAAATACTTGCGTTTTATGTTTAAGACGTCGAAATGCATTAGAATGGATAATACGATCTCTATCTCGTTGAAACGGTGAGCGTGTGGTGCTCATCGTTTCATAGAATAATCGACCACGGCTTGTTTGCGGATGAGCACTGTACACTGCTCGAGATTGGTAATTGAAGTTGATATTGCCTATATCCATTGCAAGCTGCCCATTATCATCTTAAAATTAAGAGTGGTTTATGAAAAATAAACTTCTCTTTGAGTATGGGATACTCTTTCTTGATGGTTTAATGCAAGGATATATAAAATGAATGTGAAAATTTCAGATGCTGCTGCCAAAAAAATTGCACAGATACTTTTGCGTGAACCCGATAAAATAGCATTACGTATTTCTGTTGAAGGTGGTGGGTGTTCAGGTTTTTCTTATAAATATGACTTGGTTTCTGAAATGTGTGAAGATGACCGCGTTCTCAAAAAAGATGGGGCAGTTGTGTTTATTGATTTACTATCACTTCCTTTCATGGAAGGAGCTGAGATTGATTTTGTTGATGATCTTATGGGGCAGTCTTTTCAAATCCACAATCCCAATGCTGTTTCATCATGTGGTTGTGGTGTAAGTTTTTCAATTTAAAATGATGGCTGTGTGATATTGTTTCTTGAAAAAAATATCATGTTGGTCAACAATGTAAAAATGAGTATTCTTATAAAAATAACGCACCGATGTGTATGGTTGTGCGTGGTATTTACTTTATTGACTTGGAGCCACTGTGCTTTTTCTGAAGAAGGAGAAGGAAAAGATCAGCAGCAGGGACAATCAAGGAGTTTTATTGTAAAGTCTCAAGAGCAGGAAAAAGAAAATTTAGCATCTCAAACACAACTCATTTTGAATGCTCGGTTAACAAATAGTCAGCCGAATATTGAAAAAGGGCTTGTCTGGCGGGTTTATGCCCCTATTCTAGGGATTGATAATAAATTACCATTAGTGGCAATCTATAAGGGGGGAAGTGCACGTTTTAATCTCGAACCAGGAAGTTATCTTGTTCATGTCTCATTTGGTCATATGAGTTCTGTACGCCATATTCGCCTAGAAAATGGACAGAGTCTTGTAAAAAACTTTAATCTTGAGGCTGGTGGTGTCATTTTAAATGCAACATTGCTCAATGGTGTAATGAATGAAAAGGAATTACGTTTTACCATTTATGAGGATGAAAAAGAAAATGATGATACGGGGGTGATTTTATCAAATATTAAACCCCAATCAGTTGTGCGTTTAAAAGCTGGCCGCTACCATGTTGCTTCCCATTATGGTTCTATTAATGCGACGGCTCGTTCGGATATTCAAGTGGATGCTGGTAAAATGACAGAAGTTACCCTTGAACATCAGGCCGCTCAGATCGTCTTAAAGCTGGTACGACAAGAAGGAGGGGAAGCGCTTGCAAATACAAGTTGGTCTATTGCCAATGATTCTGGTGATATCGTTTATGAAACAGTTGGTGCTTATGTTTCACTCGTGTTAGCAGAGGGAGAGTATATTGCAATTGCTAAAAATAAAGATAAAATCTATCAAAAAGTTTTTTCAGTCGTTTCTGGTCGTGATGAGGATATAAGTGTGGTGGCGAATGAACAAAATATGCAACGAATTGATGAAGATATGGATTGATCGTTGTTCATGGGGGTAAACTATGATGAGAGACGGGGTATGAGTTTTGATTGAAATTTCAACAGTTGGTGTGTTTTTTGCTGGGGCTCTCTCTTTTTTATCGCCCTGTGTTTTGCCGTTGGTTCCTCCTTATTTATGCTATATGGCAGGTATTGGTATTGATGATTTTCGTTCAGAAAATCACGGTGAGAAAGTCTTTATACGGTGGGCTTTATTGTCTTCTGTTATTGCTTTTGTTCTTGGATTTACGACTGTTTTTGTTGCCTTAGGTGCCAGTGCGAGCACAATTGGGAAATTCATCGGTTATTATCGTGATTGGTTTGCCCTTGCTGCTGGAATTGTCATTATTATTTTTGGTTTAAATTTTTTGGGGATTTTCAAGATCACTTTTTTATTTCGTGAAGCACGTTTTCAGACCAAAAGAACACCTGCTGGTCCTTTAGGGGCGTATATTATTGGTTTAGCTTTTGCCTTTGGTTGGACACCGTGTATTGGGCCCATTTTAGGTCCTATTATAACGCTGGCTGGAACAAAAGAAACTGTGGGAGAGGGAGCTATCCTATTAGCGGTTTATGCATTAGGTCTTGCTATTCCTTTTATGTTGGCAGCTTTATTTTCGAGCAGTTTTATGCGATTTTTAGGAGCTTTTCGTATTCATTTAGGAAAAGTTGAAAAAATTATTGGTGTTTTTCTTATTCTTACAGGGATTTTGTTTTTAACAGGCTCTATGCAGGATCTTTCATTTTGGCTTTTAGAACATTATCCTTCGTTGAGTTATATTGAAGATATTCGTTGGCATGATATTATGAATTTTTTTGGATTTTCTCGTTAGTCTTATGTGTTTTTATGGTTAGAAGTTGTCTTTCTATTGTTCTTGCCGCAGGTGAGGGGACGCGCATGAAATCGTCTCTGCCTAAGGTACTTCATAAAATTGCTGGATTGCCTCTTATATGCCATGTTCTAAAACAAATAGAATTGGCAGGCTCTTCACAATTAGCAGTCGTTGTGGGATTTGGTGCTAAGGAGGTTACGCACGTTGTTCAGTCATTTGTAAAAGATGTGATGATTTTTGAACAAAAAGAGCGTTTAGGAACAGCCCATGCTGTTTTGTCTGCTCGTTCAGCTTTGCAAAAGGAAGTGGATGATGTTCTCATTGTTTTTGGGGATACGCCTCTCATTCAGCAAGATTCATTGCACCAGATGCGTGCACAGCTTGCTGATGGAGCAGATGTTGTTTTTGCAGGTTTTCATACCCAAAATCCAACAGGTTATGGGCGTCTCCTTGAAAAAAATGGTCAATTGATTGCAATTGTAGAAGAAAAAGACGCTAGCGATGAAGAAAAAAAGATTTCTTTTTGTAACGGCGGAATACTCGCTATGCGTGGAAAACATGCACTTTCTCTTTTAGAGAAGGTTGGTAATAACAATGTGAAAAAAGAATATTACTTAACAGACATTGCTTCTCTTGGAACACGCGAAGGATTAGATGTGCGTGTTGTTGAAGTTCCTTTTGAAGATATTGTAGGAATTAACAACGGTCTTGAGCTTTCTGAGGCTGATTCTTTGTGGCAAAAACGTAAAGCGCGCGATTTAATGTTATCGGGTGTTACACTCTTAAAGCCAGAAACACTCTATTTTTCTTATGATACAGAAATTGAACCAGGGGTGGTGATAGAACCAAATGTTTATTTTGGGTTAAGCGTAAAAGTACAATCTGGTGCTGTTATTCATGCATTTAGTTATCTCGAAGGTGCTGTGGTTGGTAGAGATGCACAGATTGGTCCCTATGCACGGTTGCGTCCTGGAACAGAGTTGGCGAAGTCCGTAAAGATTGGAAATTTTTGTGAAGTCAAACAAGCTAAGATAGGAGAATCTTCTAAAATCAATCATTTAAGTTATATTGGTGATGCTGAAATTGGTGCACATACCAATATTGGAGCCGGTACGATTACTTGCAATTATGATGGATTTAACAAATATAAAACCATGATTGGTGATCATGCTTTTGTTGGATCTAATACGGCACTTGTGTCCCCATTGGTAATAGGGGATGGCTCTTATGTTGCTTCAGGAAGTGTTATTACTGAAAATATTCCTATGAACAGTATGGCTTTTGGGCGTGCACGACAGGTTATAAAAGAGGGCTACGCGACAAAATTTCGAGAGCGCTTGTTAGAAAACAAACAGAAAAAATGATTATTTTCAGATTATTCCTTTGTTTCGTGTTAATCTACCGATGGATAGGATGTTTATTCTTAAAGATTGCCGTACTCCATGTTTAAATTATTTTATTATTTATAGTTTTAAATAAAGGCTGTTGGATTATTTTATAAGATTTAAATCTTAAAGATGTGGGTTGGAGCTTTTTAATGTGTGGAATTATTGGAATTCTTGGAAAGAGGTGTGTTACGTCTTCTTTGGTTGAGGGGTTAAAACGTCTTGAATATAGAGGGTATGATTCATCTGGGGTGGCAACGGTCCATAATGGGCATCTTTATCGTGTACGTGCTGAAGGGAAGCTTGTTCATTTAGAAGAAAAATTAAAAAAAACACCTCTGGAGGGAAGTTTAGGGATTGGTCATACCCGTTGGGCTACGCATGGAATTGCTGTTGAACGCAATGCGCATCCCCATGTGACTGAAAAGCTTGCGATTGTTCATAATGGTATTATTGAAAATTTTGTAGAATTGCAAAAGGAACTCATAGAAGATGGTTATATCTTTGAAACAGAGACGGATACGGAAGTTATTGCACATTTAATAACGCGTGCATTAAAAGATGGTCTTTCTCCGCAAGAAGCTATGCGTACCAGTTGGAAAAGACTGCAGGGGGCTTTTGCTATTGTTCTTATTTTCGAAGGTGAAGATAACCTTATGATTGCGGCTCGTTCTGGTCCACCTCTGGCAATTGGTTATGGAAAAGATGAATTTTTTGTGGGGTCAGATGCGATTGCTTTGGCACCATTCGTTGATCATATTAGCTATATGGAAGATGGGGATTGGGCTGTTCTCACACGGGAAGGCGTCACAATTTACGATGTATATAATCAACCGGTAAAACGTCCTGTGACAACATTACTTGAAGAGGCTTTATTGATTTCTAAGGGTAATCATCGCCATTTTATGCACAAGGAAATGTTTGAACAACCTGAAGTGATTTCTCATAATTTGGCGCATTATCTTGATCTTGGAAATTATGCCGTTCGACCTTTTAAGAGTTTGATTGATTGGAAAAATATTCATCGTCTCCTTTTTGCGAGTTGTGGAACGGCTTATTATTCAACCTTAGTTGCGCGCTATTGGTTTGAGAAATTTGCCGCTTTAAGTGTTGATAATGATGTTGCTTCGGAGTTTCGTTATCGTGAACCTCCTATAACATCTGATGTGTTGTCGCTGTTTGTTTCTCAATCAGGTGAGACAGCTGACACATTGGCTTCTTTGCGTTATTGTCGTGAGCGGGGTGTAAAAACAGCAACAATTGTGAATGTAGAGCAATCAACAATGGCAAGGGAGGCTGATTTTATTCTTCCAACACTTGCCGGACCGGAAATTGGTGTTGCTTCAACAAAAGCTTTTACCTGTCAATTGGCAACACTTGCTTCATTAGCACTTAGTGCTGCTAAACAACGTGGTTGTCTCTCGGTTCAAATGGAACAGCAGTTGGTTCAACAGTTGGCAGAAGTTCCACGTATTTTAAACGAGGTCTTAAAATTAGAGAGCAAAATTGAATGTATTTGTCGTAATTTGGTGAATGCAAAAAGTGTTCTTTATCTGGGACGTGGGACTTCTTATCCGATTGCTTTGGAGGGAGCCCTTAAACTGAAAGAGCTTTCTTATATTCATGCTGAAGGTTATGCGGCGGGTGAGTTGAAGCATGGACCAATTGCTCTGGTCGATGAGACAATACCCGTTATTGTTGTTGCACCTTATGATCGGTGGTTTGAAAAAACTTTTTCTAATATGCAAGAAGTGAGTGCGCGTAATGGTCGTATTATTTTAATAACCGATAAAAGGGGAGCAGAAGTAGCTTGTCTTAACACTTTATCAACGATCACTTTGCCAGATGTTCCAGAATTTATTGCTCCTATCATTTATGCACTCCCTGTTCAGTTAATCGCTTATCATACGGCTGTTTTATTAGGAACAGATGTCGATCAACCCCGTAATTTAGCAAAATCAGTCACGGTTGAATAAAAGTATATTTCTGAATCTTTTGGAGAACAATCAAGTGTAAGAAATTGATTTATAATGATAGCTTATTTTTCCACTTTTCTCTGTTGAACGAGGATACCGGAGACAGGATTTTTCGTTCTAAATTCTTTACGATAAAACAAAAAATATTTTCTACCTGTCAAAAAATGGATCAGCTATGTGAATATAATGATAAAATAAGATGCAATATCGCTTCTACTCTTTTCATGCAAGAGTAAATCAGATTGAGAGAAAAGACGCTGTTGTCGATTTGTTACTCTTTCATGAAACATAAAGATGGTAAGGTATTGCGTAGATCATTTATGGGTTACTCTAAGAGAGGAAACCGCATTTGAACAGAGAGGTATTTTTTTTATTAGAGGGTCTTTGTTATCCTGCTCGCAATAGGCGAGCAGCATCGTTGTGTCCGAAAAGGTAAAGGAGCAACCGTAAAGCTTGTCCTTGCTGAGAAGAAAGATGAGGATCACGTTGTAAAAATAAACGTGCATCTTTTCTTGCCATTGACAAAAGATCACTATGAACAGCAAGGTTTGCTATATGAAATTCAGGGACTCCGGATTGTTTTGTACCTAAAAGCTCTCCTTCGCCTCGTAGGCGCCAATCTTCTTCAGCGATTTCAAAACCATCTTCTGTATTGCGGATAATATTAAGGCGTGTTGCTGCTGTTTTAGTCAGTGGATCTTTATAAAGCAAAATGCAGGAAGATTTTTTATCGCCTCGTCCTACACGTCCACGTAATTGGTGCAGTTGTGAAAGGCCAAAATGTTCTGCATGTTCGATGATAATGATCGAAGCATCTGGAATATCTACTCCCACTTCAATAACAGTAGTTGCAACTAAAATACGTGTATTTCCACATTTAAAAGATGCCATAGCGGCTTCTTTTTCTGTTGTAGACATTTTCCCATGGATCATACCAACGTGTGCTCCAAAGCGTTCATGGAGAAATGCAAAGCGGTTTTCAATTGAAGTGAGATCAAGAGCTGTCGATTCCTCCACTAAAGGACAAATCCAATAGAGCTTTTCTCCTTTTTCTAATGCAATTGCGATTCGCTCTATAAGCTCATGAAGACGTTTCAAAGAAAGCATTGCTGTTGTAATGGGTTGTCGTCCCATTGGTTTTTCGGTAATTTTAGATACATCCATATCACCAAAAGCTGTTAAGACAAGTGTGCGCGGAATGGGCGTGGCGGTCATAACCAGCATATCAGGTTTATTGCCTTTTTCTGTAAGAGCAATACGTTGATGGACACCGAAACGGTGTTGTTCATCAATAATAGTTAAGGCAAGATTGTTATAAGTGACGCTGTTTTGTATGAGAGCATGGGTTCCGATGACAATAGAAACATGACCTGATGAAATATCATTCAAGATATGTGTCCGCAATTTTCCTTTTTCTCGTCCTGTTAAAAGAGTTGTTTGTAATCCGACCTTTTCGGCAAGAGGAGCAATGGTGGCAAAATGTTGCCTAGCAAGTACTTCGGTTGGTGCCATTAAAGCTGATTGTCCTGAATTTTCAGCAATTTGTGCCATTGCCATCAATGCAACAACAGTTTTTCCTGCGCCTACATCACCTTGAAGCAGTCTTAGCATCGGTTCTGATGAAGCAAGATCATTTGCGATATCTTCTACTGCTTTTTTTTGTCCGGTTGTGAGTTGAAAGGGGAGGACATTAAGCAATTTTTTAGTATAAATTCCTGTTGAGGGTCGAGAAGTGCTAACAAGAGATTTGGTTTTCAAACGCACGAGTCCTAGCGCCAATTGACAAGCGAGCAATTCATCATAGGCAAGACGTTTGCGTGCTGTACTTTCTAAGGATAGATCATCGGGATTAATGGGCGCATGGATACGGTGTAAAGCAACAGAAAAAGAAGAAAAATTTTGCTGCTTTTTCACATTTTCATCTATCCATTCTGGGAGGAGAGGAATAAAATCAAGAGCGTTTTGTATGGCGCGTCTTAGTGTTTTTGCAGCTAGTCCTGCAGTAGAGGGATAGACAGGTTCGATGAGAGGAATCTGATTTGATTGTTCGCTTGGAGCAATATAGTCGGGATGCGCCATTGAAAATTGTCCATTAAACCATTCAACTTTTCCTGATACAGTGACTTTTTTTCCTTTGGGGAGTTGTTTTTTTAGCCAAAGAGGTTGAGCGTGAAAAAAGACTAAATTTATTTTTCCTGTTTGATCATGGGCAATAACACGATAGGGGATTTTGTTGTGACCACGGGGCGGTGGTTGATGTTGATCGATGATAATTTCGAGCGTAACAGTGTCTCCTTCTTTTACACAAGCAATGCTGGGACATATTCTGCGGTCTATGACGGAATGAGGCATTAATTGAAGAAGATCAATAAGGGTTGCTTCGCGTTGTGTAGGATTAACATTTAAGAGTTTGGTCAGTAAACCATAGGTTTTAGGTGTAATACCAGAAAGAGTTCGAATAGAATTAAAAAGAGGGGTAAGAAGATTTGGAGGCATGAGCAAATTTAACCTGCTCTTTTTGTTTTTTCTAGACCTTTAGAAGAGCTTTTTGGGGATAAAGTCATAAAGAGGAGGTTTCTTTATTTACACATTGAATTTTAGGAAGAAAAATTAATATTTAAAGATAAATACAATAAAAGGGTGTAAAAATTAAAGTGCTTAGATGAGGTATATTATTTTTCTTTTTATTTTAGGTATTTATTTGCTGTGAATAGAAGCCTTTTCTTGATAGAACTCTCTTATAAATATTAATAAAATTGGGATATTGCTTCTATGTAGGATGATGAACTTATAGCTTTAAAGTTATGATAAAAAGGAGTTTTTTCTTTTATAAGGGATGCTGTTTGGCATTTATTTTGTAGTGGGAAATTGTGAGAGTGGTAAAAAATAAAAATAAAATGCAAGAGAACAAAAATTCTCTTCCTCGCTTTATTCATTTGAGAGTGCATTCAGCTTATTCTTTACTCGAAGGGGCTTTAAAAATCCCTCAAATTATTCAACAAGCGATTTCAGATCATGCACCAGCGGTTGCTATTACCGATACCAATAATTTATTTGGTGCTTTGGAATTTTCGCAGCATTGTCTTTCTCATGGGGTTCAACCTATTATTGGTTGTCAGCTTGCTGTTGATTTTTGTGATGAAAATGATCATTCAGGTTTGGTTAAATGGCGTAATTCTTCTAATTTTTGCTCTATTGTTCTTTTGGCTGCGAGCAAAACCGGTTATGCTCATTTGGTTCGTCTTGTCAGCCGTGCTTATCTTGATAAATGTGATACTGATCCTCCTCATATTAAAGCTAATTGGTTGTCGGCACACAGTGAAGGAATAATTGCTTTAACGGGAGGCAAGGGAGGGCCTATTAATCTTTCTTTGGCGGAAGAGAAAAAAGAACATGCTGTTGAGCGCTTAATTTATTTGAAAAAATCTTTTGCTGATCGTCTTTATGTGGAATTACAACGGCATGGCTCTTATGATCGGAGAGTAGAGGCTGATCTTATTGAATTGGCTTATGCACATGAAATTCCTCTTGTTGCGACAAATGAAGCCTTTTTTCTGAAGAGAGAGGGGTATGAAGCGCATGATGCGCTGATGGCTGTTTCAGAAGGACAAATAGTCTCT
The DNA here is from genome assembly GCF_042194715.1 of Bartonella sp. CM120XJJH. Lineage (NCBI taxonomy): Bacteria > Pseudomonadati > Pseudomonadota > Alphaproteobacteria > Hyphomicrobiales > Bartonellaceae > Bartonella > Bartonella sp. CM120XJJH. The sequence goes on from NZ_JBHINE010000008.1 coordinate 57,957, forward strand.
AATCCAGATCGTAAACGTGTGACGCCAGATCATTATTTGAAGTCACAAGATGAAATGCTTACACTGTTTTCGGATCTTCCAGAAGCTTTAGAAAATAGTGTTGAAATTGCATTGCGTTGCCATATTGCCACACCTCTTCGAAAACCGATATTGCCTCGTTTTATAGAACAATCTGCTAATTCAGAAAATACTTTGGAAGTAGAAGATAGTGAGTTGTTAAATCAGGCTAAAGCTGGTTTGAAGATGCGGCTTGAAACAATTGGATTGGCTGAAGGGTATACGATTGCAGATTATGAGCAGCGACTTGATTATGAAATTTCAGTTATTACACGTATGCAATTTTCGGGATATTTTCTTATCGTTTCAGATTTCATAAAATGGGCAAAGGTTCATGATATTCCCGTTGGACCAGGACGGGGTTCTGGTGCTGGTTCACTTGTTGCTTATGCATTGACGATTACTGATGTTGATCCCTTGCGTTTTTCTCTTCTCTTTGAACGTTTTCTCAACCCAGATCGTGTTTCGATGCCAGATTTTGATATCGATTTTTGTCAAGAGCGGCGCGAAGAAGTTATTCAATATGTTCAAAAAAAATATGGACGTGATCAAGTTGCTCAAATTATTACCTTTGGTAAGTTACAGGCACGTGCGGTTTTGCGTGATGTGGGGCGTGTTTTAGAAGTTCCTTATCGTCAGGTGGATTATCTTACAAAATTAATTCCTGCTACGCCAGGAAGTCAAGTAGAATTGGCTGATGCTATTAAGGATGAACCTAAATTTGAAGAGGAAAAGAAAAAAGATCCGGTTGTTGGACGCGCATTAGATATAGCACTTCAGTTGGAGGGACTTTATCGTCATGCTTCGACTCATGCTGCTGGGATTGTTATTGGAGATCGTCCGCTTTGGGAGCTTGTCCCGATGTATCGTGATCCTCGTTCTGATATGCCTGTTACACAATTTAATATGAAATATGTTGAACAGGCGGGACTGGTAAAATTTGATTTTCTTGGATTAAAAACGCTTACTGTTTTGAAAATGGCAGTCGATTTTGTTGCCAGAAAGGGGATTAAAATAGATTTATCAAATATTCCTCTGAATGATGAAACAACCTACGCTATGATGGCACGTGGTGAAACGGTTGGTGTGTTTCAGGTGGAAAGTTCTGGTATGCGCAAGGCGTTGATTGGAATGAAGCCAGACCGTATTGAAGATATCATTGCGCTGGTCGCACTTTATCGTCCAGGTCCAATGGAAAATATTCCAACCTATAATGCACGCAAACATGGGGAAGAGGAAATTGCTTCTATTCATCCTAAAATAGACCATCTAATTAAAGAAACACAAGGTGTTATTGTCTATCAAGAACAGGTGATGCAGATTGCTCAGGTGCTTGCTGGCTATTCGCTTGGAGAAGCCGATTTATTACGTCGTGCTATGGGGAAAAAAATTCATGCTGAAATGCAAAAACAGCGTACGCGTTTTGTCAATGGAGCTGTTGCTGGTGGTGTTGATAAAGATCAAGCTGATATTATCTTTGATCTTTTAGCAAAATTTGCCGATTATGGTTTTAATAAATCGCACGCTGCTGCTTATGCAATTGTTTCTTACCAAACAGCTTATATGAAAGCAAACTATCCCGTTGAGTTTTTAGCTGCTTCAATGACATATGATATGACGAATACAGATAAACTTAATGATTTTCGGCGTGAAGCATTAAGGCTTGGTATTGAAGTTATTGCACCTTCTATACAAACATCTCATCGTGTTTTTGAGGTTGGTGATAACTGTATTTATTATTCTCTTGCTGCCATTAAAGGTGTGGGAGAAACCGTTGTGGATCATATTGTTGCTTGTCGTGGAAATAAGATTTTTAAGGATCTGGAGGATTTTTGTGCGCGTGTTGATCCTCGTATTGTTAATAAGCGTGCGATGGAAAGTTTAGTTTGTGCTGGTGCTTTTGATTGTTTTAACATTGCACGTGAGGTTTTATTAGCCAATCTTGGAACCCTTCATGCGCGTGCACTTCGTATTCTCGATGACAATTCTAGCGGGCAGGTTGATATATTTGGAATGGCAGGCGGATTAAAAGAACCATTGATTTTATCGCAAACAACCCCTTGGTTGCCGGCTGAGAAACTTTATCGAGAATTTCAAGCTATAGGTTTTTACTTTTCTGCTCATCCATTAGATGAATATCAAGCTATTTTGGACAAAAAACGCGTTCAGACTTGGGTTAATTTTGCCAATGCCGTTAAAGGAGGAGCAACGGCTGCACGGCTTGCTGGAACTGTTGTGGCAAAAAACGTGCGCAAAACAAAATCTGGTAAAAAAATGGGAATTATTCATTTTTCTGATACAAGTGGACAATATGAAGCAGTTCTCTTTTCTGAGGCACTATCGGATTATGAAGAGATGTTAGAACCCGGAAAATCTTTTATTATTACGGTGAGTGCAGAAAATCGTTCTGAAGGAGTTAGTTTGCGAATTGAAACAATTCAGTCTTTGGAAAATGAATCATTACAACAGCATAAAATGATGCGTCTCTTTATAAAAACAGTTGATATGCTTCCACAAATTGAACAAAATTTAAATCTTGGGGGGAATGGAGAGGTTGGGCTTATTTTAATTCAAGAGGATGGATTGCGAGAAGTCGAAATTGCGCTTCCTAAGCGATATAAGGTAAATTCACATGTCGCAAATGCTATGAAATTAATTCAGGGTGTTGTTGATGTAGAACTGAGTTAAAGAAAGATTAAAGATGGGAGCTGATTTTGAGTGGTGTTTTTGCTTTTAGGAGCGTTAAAAATTGAGCTTTTAAAATCGGATTGTAGGTTTCGAAAAATATTGCTTTTATTTGAGTAAATTATGATATTTTTTTAGTGTCATAAAATTAAAAAGATTTCTTTCTTTCGTAATATTCAAATTACTGGAAGAATTTTATAAGTTTTTATCATTATTTTTTATGGAATTCATCGCATCATACATATAAAGCCAATTGAGATCTGACATAATGCTCTCTGGTGTCCGAATTTTCATCATGAGATTGCGTGCAATTGCTATAGGACCGGTTGCGTGATAGGCTAATCTGTTGAAATCTCCGCGTTTTTTTACTGCTACAATACGGGGGGTGCGTGTTGTTTCGTAAAGCGAAAGTGCTTTCATTAATGAAAAATCTTTCAATGAAAGTGCTTCAGCTAATGTAGCAGCATCTTCGATTGCCATAGCGGCCCCTTGAGCTGCAAAAGGTAAGGCAGCATGTGCGCAATCGCCAACAAATACTTGTCTCTCTAAGCCGATAAAACGATTTTGTTTCATTTGAAAGAGTGGCCAATAACTCCATTCATCAATATGGTCAAAGATTTGTAAGATTTTTGAATTCCAACCTTTAAAAAGAGATTTGAGTTTTTCTTTATCTCCTTTATGAGCCCATCCTTCTTTTGAATTTTCTCCATTTGTGATGGCGACAAAATTAAAAATTTTTTCTGACGATTGAATGGGGTAGACAACAAGATGATTTTTGGGTCCCATCCAAGCCGTAATTGTCTTCATATTTTGCAATGAAGAACGAAAGTTTTGAGGAAGATTGTCAAATGTTGTTGTTGCACGCCAAGCAATAAAGCCACTAAAATTTGCTTTTTCATGAAAAGGAGATTGTTGCCTTAATGTTGACCAAACGCCATCACATGCGATCAGGAGGGGCGTTGAATGAAGCTGTTCTGTTACCGTATCTGTTTTTATGGTCGTGATTTTAATGTTGCTTGCAGATTGGGTAGAAGACACAATCGTTTCGCCTGCTTTGTATTTGATCAAAGGATTTTCAATCACTGCATTATATAAAATTTTTTGTAAAGCCGCGCGGTGAATCGTCATATAAGGGGCTTTCCAATATTTTTCTGTTAGATTAATAAGATGAGCCCGTAGATGTATTTTTAGAGATAATCCATCTTTTAACTCAAGAAAATGCGGGATTGTCGCGACTTCAGTGAGTTTGTTAAGAAGTTCCCAGCGAGCAAGAATAGATGTTGCATTTGGTGTCAGTTGAATACCAGCTCCTATTGTTTCAAGTTGCTTACACTTTTCGATAATGGTGCTTGCAATTCCTTTATGAGCGAGTGCTAAAGCGGTGCTTAAACCAGCAATTCCTCCTCCAACAATGATGGGTGATTGTTCCACAAATGATTTCATATTAAAGCAGAGTTAAAAGAGCGGTTATTAAGAAAGCCAAAAAACGCAATTATAATAGCTTTTCTGGATGATATAAGCATCCTGTTGGATTTGTTTGATCGTATGATAACGAGGGAACATAACGATAAAGGGTTGAGCAGTAGGGGCAAATTTTCTCATCTGCTGTTCCCATGTCGATAAAGATATGAGGATGATCGAATGGTTGTGTAGCACCTACACACATAAATTCTTTCACACCAATTTCGATTGTTTTATATCCAAGGTCATTTTGGAAATGGGGAATGTTATGATCAGCCATGGCGTACAAACTCCAGAATAAATTGTCTCATCAGCTATAATTGGGCTCTTCTATTTTATAGGCGTGAGTTTGTAATAAAGCTTATAATAATGCAAGCTGCTTTTTAAGACAAATTTCTCCCCCTTTATGCTATATTAAAATAATAGTCAGATTTTTAGCACTTTGCGCATAGAAATAATTCCAAGTATTTTTAAATATTAAATGGAAAAATGATGAGGAAAGTTAGGCATTGATATATTATCATAATGATAACATATTATAAAATGTTATGTGAGATATTTTGTCAAGGATTTTAGAAAATATAAAAGAAAATTATTTAGGATATATGGAACAGAGGGTGGTAGATAAAATTTCTATATCGAATATAACAATGAAAAATCCGGTACGGTTTATTAATCGTGAGTTTTCATGGCTACAATTTAATAATCGTGTTTTGATGGAAGCGGCTAATTCAAAACATCCTTTATTAGAACGTCTACAATTTCTTTCTATTTCAGCTGCAAATCTTGATGAGTTTTTTATGGTTCGTGTTGCAGGGCTAGCAGCTCAAATTCGTGCTCGCGTTACAACGTGCAGTGCAGATGGGCACACTCCACAGGAACAACTTGATATTGTATTAGCTGAAATTTCAAAGCTGCAGGCTCACCAACTACGAGAATTGAACGTTTTACGTGATGAATTAAAAAAGAATGATATTGAAATTATTTGTTCTGATGATCTTTCAGAAATTGAAAAATCATGGCTTGAAAAATATTTTCTTGAGACAATTTTGCCTGTTTTAAAACCTTTGCCTGTTGATTCTACTTATCCTTTTCCATTTATTCCTAATTTAGGGCTTTCTATTGCGCTTCAATTGTCTGGAGAAACTGATCAGAACTCTCACATAGTGTTGTTGTCTATTTCAATGCTTTTGAGGCGTTTTATTCTTCTTCCTCAAGAGGGTAATCATTTTCGTTTTATTGCATCTGAAGATGTTATTGGCCTTTTTATTAAACATGTATTTCCTAACTATGAGGTTACAGGACTTGGTGTATTTAGAGTAATCCGAGATAGTGATATTGAAGTAGAAGAAGAAGCTGAGGATCTTGTTCATTTTTTTGAAACTGCTCTCAAAAGGCGGCGCCGTGGGCAAGTTATTCGAGTTGAGTTTGATGCAAAAATGCCAGAGAGTTTACGCCAATTTATAGCGAATAGTCTCGCTGTTCCTGATAATTGTATTAATGTTCTTGATGGATTTTTAGCGCTTAATACGGTATCAGAAATTGTTTCTATTCCTCGTGATGATCTCAAATTTATTCCTTATATTTCTCGTGTTCCCGAATGTATTCGTGAACATAAAGGGGATTGTTTTGCGGCTATTCGTGAAAATGATATTGTGATTCATCACCCCTATGAGACATTTGATGTTGTTGTCCAATTTTTACGTCAAGCTGCTTGCGATCCTGATGTTGTGGAAATCAAACAAACACTTTATCGTACATCAAATGATAGCCCAATTGTTAGCGCTTTGATTGAAGCAGCTGAACAGGGAAAGTCTGTGACTGCTTTGGTAGAACTTAAAGCACGTTTTGATGAGGAAGCAAATATTCGTTGGGCGCGGGATCTTGAATGTGCTGGGGTTCAAGTTATTTTTGGTTTTATTGCATTAAAAACTCATGCTAAGATGTCATTGGTTGTGAGACGTGAGGGAAAATGTCTTTGCTCTTATGTTCATCTTGGAACAGGAAATTATCATCCCATTAACGCTAAAACTTATACCGATCTTTCTTTTTTTTCCACGGATGATGATATCGCTCATGATGTTGCGTTATTGTTCAATTATATTGCGCAATATGAGCGTCCAAATGAAACAATGAAGATTGCTTTTTCACCCTTAACATTGCGTGGTCGTATCTTAGAGCATATTGAGGGAGAAATTGTTCATGCACAACAGGGAAGGTTTGCTGCTATTTGGATGAAAGTTAATGCATTGGTTGATCCTGAAATTATTGATGCTTTATATCGTGCTAGTCAAGCAGGGGTGCAAATTGATTTGGTTGTGCGGGGGATATGTTGTTTACGTCCTCGTATTCTAGGAATTTCAGATAATATTCGTGTAAAATCAATTGTCGGGCGTTTTCTTGAACATAGTCGCATTTTTTGTTTTGGGAATGGACAAGATTTGCCTAATGAAAATGCACTCGTTTACTTGGGCTCTGCTGATATGATGCCTCGTAATCTGGACTATCGTATTGAAATATTGGTTCCAGTTTTTAATAAAATAGTGCGTCAAAAAATTCTTTTACAGATTATGTTGGCTAATATCGTTGATAATCAACAAAGCTTTGATATACTTAAGGATGGAACATCAAAACGTATTACGCCGCAGATAGGTGAAAGTCTATTTAATGCGCAGGAGTATTTTATGGCCAATACAAGTTTTGCAGGGGAAAATGAGTCTTTTGAGTCTTCTGTTTCGCGCTTGGTTGCGTTGCATCGGCAACAAGCCGAAATACATAAAGACTAAAATCCAATGACATATAGAGATGCTCAAGGTCGGTTAAAGGGGTGTAAGCCTGTTGCTGTTATTGACATTGGCTCAAATTCTGTTCGGTTGGTTATTTATGAGGGGCTTGTTCGCTCACCAACAGTTTTATTTAATGAAAAGATTCTTTGTGGTCTCGGTCATGGTGTGGCAAAAACGGGATTTTTAGAAGAACAATCGATGAAAATGGCATTGCAAACACTGAAACGGTTTCGTACGCTTTGTCGACAGATTGGGGCAGATGAGGTCTATACTTTAGCAACAGCAGCAGCACGAGATGCAAAGAATGGCGTAGCATTTATTCAGCATGCTGAAGATATTTTGCAAAATAAAATATATCTTCTCACAGGAAGTGAAGAAGCTATGTATTCAGCATATGGAGTTGTTTCTACTTTTTATCAACCAAAAGGTATTTCTGGAGATCTTGGTGGTGGAAGTCTTGAGCTGATTGATATTGATCATTCTGATGTTGGTGAAGGGATAACTCTCCCATTGGGTGGTTTAAGGTTACAGTATATGTCAAATAATGATAGTGCTGTAGCTACAAAAATTGTACATGAGCAATTTTATAAATCGTCTGTTGTTCGTACTCGTAAAGGTATAGCACGTTATTTTTATGCAGTAGGGGGGACATGGCGTAATTTGGCAAAACTCCATATGGCAATGAAACACTATCGGCTCCCTGTTATGCATGGCTATGAAGTTGAAGCCGTTGAAATGGAGAACTTTTTACGTCTTGTAGCACGTGGCAATATTGATAATATGAGAGGGATTGCAGCGATTTCTCAGAATCGTCGGAAACTTTTATCTTATGGGGCAATCGTTCTTATTGAACTCATTCAGTGTATGGAGTTTGAAAAGATAATTTTTTCTGGTGCTGGCGTTCGTGAAGGTTTTCTTTATTCACGATTGCCGCAAGCAATTCGACTTTCAGATCCTCTCATTGCAGCATGCACAGAAATGGCTATTTTACGGGCACGTTCACCAAAACAAGCAGAAGAACTCATTGATTTTACGACGAATGCTTTTGAAGTTTTTGGAATTTCAGAAACTGAAAATGAATGCCGTTATCGTCAAGCCGCTTGTCTTCTTGCGGATATTGGTTGGCGTATACATCCAGATTATCGAGGTAATGAAGCAGCAAATCAAATAGCCTTAGGATCTTATCCAGGAATTTCTCATGAAGGGCGCCTTTATGCGGCGCTTGCTGTTTTTTTTCGCAATACGAGTTTATTGGTTGATAAAGAATCTCTACCCATTTTTCAATTAGCAACTCAAAATATAATTGAAAAAGCACGTATTCTTGGCGAAACTATGCGTATTGCTCATCTTTTTAGTGCTTCTGTTGCAGGAATTTTACCTCATTTATTGTGGCATAAAAAAGCAGATCATATCATCTTGCAGATCCCAAAGAATTACTCTGGGTTATTAGGAGAACGTCCTCTTGGACGATTACAGAAGTTATCAAAAATAATAAAACAACCTCTCGCTTTTGAAATTTTTTGATTTTTTCCTAATTTATCTGGGTTGTATATCTTATAATAGGGCCATTGACGAGGGATAAACTAGGTAACCTATCATCATGAGCTTGGACAATGGGGCTTGTTCTATAACTTTCATACCAGACATCACGCAAGGCATTGGTAATGTCCTGAGTATTCATAAAAGAAAACATAATTTTTTATTCTGTTATTTGCGTCACAGAATGTGATTTGCACTTCATAAGCTTCATGTGAAAATGAAAAATTTTGTTCATCCTTACGTGACAAGTTTTTTTTTATGCCGCGTCACTTTGACGTTGCTGTTTCGCTTGCTTGATGACATTGATAAGATCTGATTGTAACCAACGCGATAAAAAGCCAAATTTTAAAGGTTTTGGCAAAGATCCATTGGTAACATGACGGCGGAATGTTGAGACACTCATATGAAGCAATTTTGCACTTTCACGGTCTGTCAAAAGAATATCATTTTCTGTCATACTAAAATCCTTTCTATCAAAATGAGAACAAATCATAACTATTTATTAACCACATTTTGGTTCATTTAGAAAGATGTTTTATTCATAGAAAACAATATTTTATCATATAATTTCTGATGTGATAATTTATGAGTCTTATTGAGAAAGAATGAGAGAGAAGAGAGCTAAAGTTATCCACAGATAATGGGGTGTTGCACCCCATATCTTAAGATTGACTGGTGACATATGCTGCCCATTTATCCATATAGACACGGCGCTGTTCTAAATAATCAGTACGACGATAGGCACGTTCTACTTTACCGCCTACCGTATGACTTAGAATGGTTTCAGCGACCTCATAGGGGGTATCGGTTGTTTCAGCGAGCCAATTGCGTAAACTAGAGCGAAAACCATGGGGGCAGGCATTCAGTCCAGCCTGTTGCATATACCTTGACATACATTTATCAGCAAGAGGCCCCCGACCGGTTGCAGAAAAAAAGAAATCATTGCGAGAAAGCAGACGCGCTTGTTTTAAGATTTCTAATGCCTCTGATGATAAGGGCACACGAAACTCTGTTGTAGCATCACGCTTGCCTTTCATATTCTCAGCAGGGATTGTCCATATATCCTCCTCAACTTGATCTTTATGAATATGACATAAGGGATTTGTACGAACGCCTGTCAGAATAAGCAAGCGCAAAGCCAGATGTGTTAGGGTTGCTGTTTGGCAAAGTGTTTTATAAAAAGCAGGAACATCTTTTCAATCCATTGCTGGTCTATTAATAGTTTTATAGCGTTGTTTACCTAAGAGCGCGCGTGCTTTTTCTGTTGCTTGTAAATCAACATCCAAACCCAAGGCATCCGCATGTTTGAGACATATATTAAGACGATTTAGTGCTATCTGAGCTGTTCCAGCTTTTGTATGCCAAATGGGAGAAAGCGTATCGCGTATCTCTGTTTGTGTAATCTCTGAAACGGGGAGGCAACCTAATTTAGGGAGAATGTAAAGCCGCAAAGGTGAAAACCAATCACTAGCCTTACCATCTCTTTTTAATTCAGTCTTACGACTTTCAAAAGGCATCCACGGCAATGTTTTTTTTAATAATGAAGTTTGCGCATTGTTTCACGCTTTTGTTTATTGCGTTCTTTAATGGGGTCACGACCCTCACGTAAAATAGAGCGCTACCCAGTTGCCAATTCACGGGCTTGTTTTAAATAGACCTTTCTTAAGGAACCCAAGCCCATTTCGCGATACCGACCATGAATGGTATAACGGTAAAGTTATTGAGCATCCCCATCTTTACGCTTATGAAGGAGAAAGCTGGCACCACCATTATATTTGCCAGCTCCCAATGTTTGCGACAGCCTTTGGCACTTGAAACTCTTCATAAGAGATATTTTGAGTCCTTTCTTGTACAGTTTTTACCCACACGCTAACCCTGCTTGTGGTGTGCAAGAGAATGGTTTTGATTGATTCAAGATAAACAGGTTTAAAATGAGAGAATCTTATGTTATTTGGGACTCTCATTCAATAGGTAAAACAACGAATTATCTTTATAAATCAGTATATTGTCTTTGTTTGGTGTTTTAGTTGTTATGCTGGCTGGTTTTTGATTGTTATATTGCAATCTCGGTAGTTTTTTAATACGATATGGGGACGTAAGATATTATATCTTTGTTTGTTCCTATTGCTAGCTACTATTTTTGTAACGACTACGCTTTTATTATCAGATTTTTTTAATAAGATTGCTATTTGATTGACTGGGTAAAGATTTAGTTGTCATTTTGAATAAGAGTTTACTATTTAAGTTTTTAACTTTGTCAGAAGTAGGCTTTATTTATCCTATTTGCATTGGCCTATAGGGCATACCAATTGATATAGATAATAAGCAGCGTAATAGATTTTTAAAAATGAGAATGTTATAAATTCACTCGAAGTCTCTATCTAAACTTTTCAAATAAAATTGATTTAATAAAAGTGGTTGCAAAATTTTTCTCTTTTGGTTTTCCACCCATTTTGATATAAAATAAGAAGATCTTGTGAAAATCTTAGAATGTGGGGGAAATGTAAATTAAAGCTGTTTTGTGCTTATTTTTCCATCGTTAAAGTAAAACCCTATCTGTCCCTTTAGCAGTTGTTCGGCTTTTTGACCAAATATCTCATAGCGCCAGCCATTCATAGCGGGAATATTTTTCTTTATTCCTCCATTGGCAATTTTTTCTAAATCACTAGATGTTGCAATAATTTTAGGGGCAATGCTGTTTTCGTTTGCAACAATTTTTAATAACACTTTGAGCAGATCGATAACAGCGGCCGTCGTATCGTTGAGTGGATTATGTTTAGGAATGGGGGGTAAAGTAGAAAGATCCACCTCTAAGCCTTCGTGGACAGCTTTGATTAATGATTGAGCAATTGAGAGTTTATCCCACTTCTTATTAAGACTGCGTAATCGTTTTAATGCAGATTCATCTTTTGGTTGTTGGGTTGCTATTTCTATAAGACACTCATCTTTTATGATATGACGACGTGGCATATTGTATTTTCGTGCTTCACGTTCCCGCCAAGCTGCTATCTTTTGTAATACAGCAAGTTCACGTGGCTTTTTAATTTTTCCTTTCACTTTTTTCCATGCTTCATCTTCTGGCATATCATAGGTCTTAGGATTTAAAAGGATTGTTATTTCATCATCCATCCAGTGAGCACGTTGATTTTTTTCTAACCTTTTTTTCAATAACAGATAAACATCTCTTAAGTAAGTTACATCGGCAAGTGCATAGAGCAGTTGTTTTTCAGACAACGGTCGGCAACTCCAGTCTGTAAATCGGGAGGATTTATCAAGATGATGCCCCGTGCAGCGTTGTACAATTTGATCATAAGAGATAGAATCACCAAATCCACAAATTGATCCTGCTATTTGCGTATCAAAGAGAGGGGAAGGAATAACACCTCCAAGATGATAAATTGTTTCAATATCTTGGCGTGCAGCATGAAAAACTTTTACAACTTTTTTATCGATCATAAGGTCAAAAAAAGGTTGTAAATCAATATCTGGCGCTATGGGATCAATCAAAACTGTGACATCTGGTGATGCGAGCTGGATTAAACACAGTTGAGGCCAAAAAGTTGTTTCGCGGATAAACTCAGTATCGACTGTTACAAAATCAGAGGTACGTAGAGCATTAAGTGCAATTTCAAGATCGGTTGTTTGTGTAATAAGATTCAGCATTTTATTATAATTCGATAAATTGAATTTGTCCTTTATTGACTTTATTTTTGAGTTTTTATTCTCATATCTTGACAAATGGTTATTAAAAAGCGTTTGTAGCGCATATGAATATTATAATCAAAGGCAAAAAAACATGCACCGTTATCGCAGTCATCATTGTGCGGCTCTTCGTAAATGTGATGTAGGAGCACAAGTCCGTCTTTCGGGGTGGGTTCATCGTGTTCGTGATCATGGAGGGATTCTTTTTGTGGATTTACGTGATCATTTTGGAATCACACAAATTGTTGTTGACCCTGCTTCGCCGGCTTTTAAAGTTATTGAAAAAGTGCGTTCTGAATGGGTTATTTGTGTGGATGGAGAGGTATGTGCACGTTCCGATGAAGTTATTAATGCAACGCTTCCAACAGGTGAGATTGAAATTTTTGCACAAGAGGTAGAAATTCTTTCAAAATCTGATGAGCTTCCTTTACCGGTTTTTGGTGAGCCTGATTATCCAGAAGATATTCGATTAAAATATCGTTTTCTTGATTTGCGTCGGGAGACTATGCACAAAAATATCATGCGTCGGACTGAAATTATTGCGGCTATGAGACGGGCTATGCAAAATAATGGTTTTACGGAATTTACGACGCCACTTTTGACAGCTTCATCGCCGGAAGGAGCACGTGATTTTTTGGTTCCAAGTCGTGTTCATCAGGGAAAATTTTATGCGTTACCGCAAGCGCCACAGCAATATAAACAATTGTTAATGATGTCAGGTTTTGATCGTTATTTTCAGATTGCTCCATGTTTTAGAGATGAAGATCCAAGGGCTGACCGTCTTCCTGGTGAATTTTATCAATTAGATGTTGAAATGAGTTTTGTTGAGCAAGAAGATGTTTTAGCAACTATGGAACCTATTATGCGTTCTATTTTTGAAGAATTTGCAGATGGAAAGACTGTGACACAAAGCTTTCCTCGCATTTCCTATAATGAAGCAATGCAAAAATATGGTTCTGATAAGCCAGATCTGCGTAATCCGATCATTATGGAAGATGTTTCTCAGCATTTTTATAATTCTGGTTTCAAAGTCTTTGCTCAAATTTTAGCGAATGATGAGAATGCACAAGTGTGGGCTATTCCAGCTAAAACGGGTGGAAGTCGTGCTTTTTGTGATCGTATGAATGTATGGGCACAAGGTGAGGGGCAACCAGGGCTCGGTTATATTTTTTGGCGTGAAGAAGAAGGAAAATTTGAAGGAGCAGGGCCTATCGCCAAAAATATTGGTGAACAGAGGACTGAAGCAATCCGTATACAGCTTGGACTTGAAAGTGGTGATGCCTGTTTTTTTGTAGCTGGCGATCCAAAAAAGTTTGCATCTTTTGCCGGAGCAGCTCGCACAAGGGTAGGGGAAGAATTAGATCTTCTCGATAGAGATAGTTTCTCTTTGGCGTGGATTGTTGATTTTCCATTTTTTGAATGGAATGAAGATGAAAAAAAGATTGATTTTGCACATAATCCTTTTTCTATGCCTCAAGGGGGCGAAAATGCTCTTGAGACCCAAGATCCTCTTACTCTTAAAGCTTTTCAATATGATCTTGTTTGCAATGGTTATGAAATTGCATCAGGAGGAATTCGTAATCACTTACCAGAAATGATGCTTAAAGTTTTTGAACTTGTAGGTCTTTCTAAGGAAGTTGTGAAAGATCGTTTCGGTGGTCTTTATCGTGCATTCCATTATGGGGCTCCGCCACATGGTGGGATGGCTGCGGGAATTGACCGCATCATTATGCTGTTGCAAGGTGTTAAAAATTTGCGTGAAGTTGCTTTATTTCCTATGAATCAACAGGCGCTTGATCTTTTGATGAGTGCTCCTTCTGATGTTTCTCCTACACAATTACGTGATTTAGGAATCCGTATGGCTCCTACTCACAAAAATAGCTCATAAAGTTGATTATGGATTGTTTTCATCTTTCTTATGCAGAGTGAAGTGTTGATGCTTCTCAAGAGTGTCATGTTTGTGTGCTGTTTGTGAAATTTAGATAGACAAAAACGCCATTGTATTGATTCTTTATGAGGCATTTTAATTCCTTGTTTCTATAGGGGCTCTTCCCTTTGTGATAGGTGAAGAAATGATTATGATTGCTTGATCATGAATAAATTAGAAATGAGAGAATTCTATAATATTTAGGAGTCTCATTTTAGTTGAAAAAATAAATTATCTTTATAAGTCAATATATTATTTATTTTTTATTGAATTTTTTACAACGTTGTAGCAGAGCATTGTGTCTCTTCGTTTTTATGAGAATAATGTGGTTTTCCATTCTATGGGCTTACTCTGAAAAGTTTAAATTTTATAAGCTTTGAATATTTTTTAGTTTTTCATAGAAAAACTGAATGGGGTTGTTATACAATTTATCTTTATAATAAAAGATGATGTTTGAAAGGTGCTCTTGTCATTCCAAAAAGGATAAAATAAATCTTTGTGGGCAGTTAAATTATCGTCGTATTTGACAAAGCTTTCAATAAATCACTTAGGACAAGGGGGAAGGACATGTATCGATTTTTCAAATTGATATAATTTTCTGTTCATGTTCTAATTGCAGCGTTTGTTTTTATGTAATTGACTTTTAATAAAAAAGCCGACTCATAGAAGATTTCATTAAATAAATCCTATAAAATAATTTCTTATTATTGTGGGAATTGTTGTTTTAATACTATGTCTGATAAAATGAATTTACCTTTTGATAAAGAACATATTGAACCAATAGAATTACGTTCTGCTTTACAGGAACGTTATTTGGCTTATGCACTTTCTACGATTACACACCGTGCATTGCCTGATGTACGTGATGGATTGAAGCCGGTCCACCGGCGGATTGTTCATGCGATGCGTCTTCTCAAACTAAATCCTGGACAGTCTTATGCGAAATGTGCGCGGATTGTTGGTGATGTCATGGGAAAATTTCATCCTCATGGGGATGCGTCTATTTATGATGCCTTGGTGCGCTTGGCTCAAAGTTTTGCTGTTCGTTATCCGTTGGTTGATGGGCAAGGCAATTTTGGTAATATTGATGGTGATAATGCTGCTGCTATGCGTTATACGGAAGCACGTATGACTGAAGTGGCTGCATTGTTACTTGAAGGAATTAATGAGAATGCTATTGATTTTCGTTTAACCTATAATGAGGAAGATGAAGAGCCTGTTGTTTTACCAGGAGCTTTCCCTAATCTTTTAGCAAATGGTTCTTCTGGTATTGCTGTTGGTATGGCAACATCTATTCCACCCCATAATGTTGCTGAGCTTTGTGATGCAGCGCTCCATTTGATTGCACATCCCGATGTAAGTGATGAGGCATTAAATCAATTCGTTCTTGGTCCTGATTTTCCGACAGGGGGAATTTTAGTTGAGCCTAAAAAAAGTATTGAGGAATCCTATCGTGTTGGGCGTGGATTCTTTCGCTTGCGTTCACGTTGGCATCAGGAATCGGGCAGCCGTGGTTCTTATGTGATTGTTGTGACTGAAATTCCCTATCAGATTCAAAAGTCACGTCTTATTGAAAAAACAGCAGAGTTATTGCTTGCTCGGCGATTGCCAATGCTTGAGGATATCCAAGATGAATCAGCAGAAGATATCAGAATCGTGCTGGTTCCTAAAAATCGGTCGGTTGATCCGGAGCTCCTTATGGAGTCTCTTTTTAAATTGACTGATTTTGAAGTAAGATTTCCCCTTAATCTGAATGTTTTGTCTTTGGGAAAAATACCCAATGTTCTCTCTTTGCGCGAGAGTTTACAGCAATGGCTCGAACATCGTAAAGAAGTCCTTATTCGCCGCTCTCATTATCGGCTTAATCAAATTGATTGTCGATTAGAAATTCTTCATGGATACCTTATTGCCTATTTAAATCTCGATGAGGTTATTCAGATTATTCGTGAAGAGGATGAACCTAAAAAGCAGCTGATCAGTCGTTTTGAATTAACAGAAAATCAAGCTGAAGCTATTCTTAATATGCGCTTGCGTTCTTTGCGTAAGCTTGAGGAATTTGAAATTCGTAAAGAATTTGAAAGTTTGAAAGCTGAAAAAGAAAAGCTACAGAATTTGTTAGCTTCTCCTATAAAACAATGGAAAATAATTTCAGAAGAAATCAAAAAAGTTCGAAATACTTTTGGTCCTGAAACCCTCTTAGGGAAAAGACGTACGACATTTGAAGAGGCACCCAGACATGATCTTGATGATATTCAACAAGCAATGATCGAAAAAGAACCGATTACTATTGTTATTTCTGAAAAGGGGTGGATGCGTGCTTTGAAGGGACATTTGAACGATTATAAAGCACTTTCTTTTAAAGAAGGAGACAGTTTAAAGTTAGCATTTCCAGCGTTTACGACCGACAAGATTGTGCTGATAAGTACGGGGGGAAAGTTTTTTTCACTTGGTGCAAATAGTTTACCTGGAGGGCGGGGACATGGTGAACCTATTCGTCTTTTAGTTGATATGGATGATGAGCACGATGTTCTTACAGCTTTTGTGCATCACGCAGAGGAAAAATTGCTCTTGGTTTCATCTCACGGTAATGGTTTTATTGTTTCTTCTGCAGAAGTGATTGCCAATACACGAAAAGGAAAGCAAGTGATGAATGTGAAAGCTCCTGATAAGGTAAAGCTTTGTGTTCAAGTAAATGGTGATCATGTTGCGGTGGTTGGTGAAAACCGTAAAATGCTTATTTTTTCTATTGAACAAATACCAGAAATGAATCGCGGTAAAGGTGTTCGTTTACAGCGTTATAAAGAAGGTGGTGTTGTTGATGCTAAGACTTTTAATTTATCAGAAGGCTTAAGTTGGCAAGATACAGCTGAACGAATCTTTAATCGTCAGGCGGACAATCTCATTGAATGGATGGGAATGCGTGCGGGAGTCGGGCGTTTGGTTCCAAAAGGATTTCCAAAATCAGGAAAATTTATTAATTAAATGTACTTTATAAATGAGAAAATTCCCTATGGTTTTATGATTGTGTAAGATATTAATTTATAAGGATAATTTATTATTTTTATATTGAAAAAAAGACCTAAAGCGTGAGTTTTTTCTTATTTCGATCTTGTTTAGGTTAAATCAATCAAAATTGTTTGTTTGCTTGTCATGAGATGAGAGAGACCAAGCCGTTTGCATAAACACTATTGAGGAAAAGAATAAAAATATTTTTCTATAAACCGTTTTACATGTAGAAGTTGTTACAACAATAGGTATGTTTGTTTTTTTACATTATACCGCTTATAGGTGCTGTCGTGAAATGATTTTATATTTTGAGAGCTGTACCTTTAAACAAACAGTGTGAATGTTTAACATAAGAGTGTTCTATTTGGAGATGTTTTATTTGTCTGATAGGTTTATCTCCTTATTGTTCAAAAGAGATGTTATTAATCTTTCGTCGTAATATTTATTCGTTAGGATTACTATGATATTGCCTAAAAAGATGACCACGTTCAGCCCATAAGACGAGAAATATGGCAGCGAGACTCAAAAAGAAAAATCCTGCTGAGTTTGGGATGGTTGTTTCATCAAATTGTTGGGCAATAAAAAAGCTGAGTCCTGCACCGATAGATGTTTGAAGAAAGCCGGATACAGAAGAAGCTGTTCCAGCAATTTCTCCCACAGATTCGAGAGCGAGTGTATTGAAATTGGCCATAATACCACCGCAGGCAAACATCAGTATACAGAATAACAGCATGTAAAAAGCAAAAGGCAGAATACCATCTGTTAAGATAGAGCCAATAAACCATACACATGAAGTGATACAAAAGAGCAACAGCATTGTATGAGCAATACGACGCATTCCAAGGCGTCCAACGAGTTGAGAGTTCATGAATGATGCGAAAGCCTGAAATGCAGCACCAACTGCAAAGGCAATAGGGAACCAAAGCCCTAGATTATAGATCCCTTCATACGTTTGTTGTGATGTATTAACGGCGGTAAAGATACAGCCTAAAATAATGGAAGTTGCTAGTGTATAGCAAAGTGTTGTGCGATTGGTTATTACAATCCATAAATTATGTTTAACTGAAGAAAAGGAAAGAGAGCGTTGCGCATAAAGAGTTTCAGGCAAGCGGAATTGAATCCAAATCATCAGTCCTAAACCAATCGTTGCCATGAAAATAAAAATATATTGCCAATGTCCGAGCAGTAAAATGATCTGTCCTGTTGCGGGACCAACCATTGGTGCAACAAGAAAAACCATCATAACTATAGACATAACTTCTGCCATTTTTCGACCACTGTAAAGATCACGTACGACGGAAACTGTAAGAACCCGCATAGCAGCCCCTCCAATACCTTGCAAGATACGTAAAATAAGTAAGAGAGAAAAATCAGTTACAAAGGCACAGCCAATCGCCGTAAATGAATAAAAAGCAAGACCGAGAAGAATAAGTTTACGTCGTCCGTACCTATCGCTTATTGGACCGAAAAATATTTGAGCAATACCATAGCTAATAAGATAACTCGAAATGATATAATGTTGATCATTTTCATTGAGAACATTTAAGCCGTCTAAAATATTGGGCATAGCTGGTAGCATAATATCAACAGCTATAGCGTTAATAGCCATGAGCGAAGCAATAAGAATAACAAATTCTTTATAGCCAATTTTGTTTCTAATCGCATCACGGTGCGTTTGTTCATCGACTGAATATGACATATGGCACCCTTGAAATAAAAATTTCGTCTGAAAACAGCTCTTTTAAGAGTCTGAATAAAATGAAAGATACCTATGATTGATTACAAGGAATATTTTTTTCTTTCAAAAGTTCCTGTAACTCATTGTTTTGAAACATCTCTTTAACAATATCACAGCCTCCGATAAATTCACCTTTGATATAAAGCTGTGGAATTGTTGGCCAATTTGAGTAATCTTTAATTCCTTGACGCAATTCGTTAGAAGTTAAGATATTAATTCCTTTATAATTCAATCCTAAATATTCAAGGATTTGAACAACTTGTCCTGAAAATCCGCATTGCGGAGCATCAGGTGTTCCTTTCATGAATAAAATGACGTCGTTTGTTTTAATCTCGTTGTCAATAAAATCATGAACAGTGGTCATTTTTATCCCTCGATATTTCAGATTTTTATAAGTGGGTAATTTACATTCATACTGTTTTTAATCGTATTAAATGTGTGAATGCAAGAAGAAATTTTAGATTATTTTGGGATATTTGTTTGCAACATTAAGGCGTGAAGGTCATTTCCCATATTGCCTTTAAGGGCATCATAGACCATTTTATGTTGTTGAACACGGGTTTTACCACGAAAACTTTCAGAAATAACTTCTGCAGCATAATGTTCCCCATCTCCAGCAAGATCACGAATTGTTACAGTAGCATCAGGAATGCCTTCACGAATAAGCGTTTCAATTGCATGGGCACTCATTGCCATCATTATTCTCCTATGTTATTCATTTTTTATAAAGGCTGTTTAAGAGAAAAAACAAAATTTACTCCTCACCCATAAATTGTGGAAACCAGTTTTCATAGGCTTTTGTGAGTTTGTCTACTGAAAGTGTTAATATCCCATCTATATTGAGAGAAGTTCCCTCAACTTGACCTAGCTCTGTTAAAGAAACTGTATTGATTTGTGCACGCTCTTTAAGACTACTGAGAGAGTGAGGTTTGACGGCTAAAAGATAACGCCCTTGGTCTTCTCCAAAAAGTTCTGCATGATGGGGTGATTTATTACTTAACGTTACTTTGATTCCTTTACCTGCTTTAATCACCATTTCGGCGAGTGCTATCGCTAATCCTCCGTCAGAAATGTCATGAGCAGCATGAATAAAACCGCTATTAATGGCATCTCGAACAAATTGACCATGTTTTTTTTCAAGTTGTAAATCTACAGGGGGGGGGGCACCTGCATCAATATTTAAAATGTTACGTGCATAGATTGATTGTCCTAAATGAGAGCCGCAATTTCCTACTAAAACAAGAATATCTCCATTTTGCATACCACTTATTGTTACCATTTTAGACCAATCATTAAGAAGGCCTACGCCAGCAATTGTAGGGGTTGGAAGAATGGCTTCCCCATTTGTTTCGTTGTAAAGAGAAACATTGCCTGAAACGATAGGAAAATCGAGGATTTTACAAGCTTCTCCTATACCTTTAATAGCAAAAACCAGCTGTCCCATAATTTCAGGTTTTTCAGGGTTACCAAAATTGAGATTATCTGTAGCAGCCAGTGGTGTTGCACCTGTCGTACTAATATTTCGCCAGCATTCTGCGACAGCTTGTTTTCCTCCTTCATAAGGGTCTGCTTCACAATAGCGAGGTGTTACATCAGAAGAAAAAGCAAGAGCACGTTTGCTGTTGTTTCCTATACGGATAACGCCTGCATCACCTCCTGGACAAATAAGACTATTTCCTTGGATAAGGGTATCATATTGTTCATAAACCCATCGCCGTGAACTTTGATCAGCAGAATTCAATAAGGACAGAAGCGCATCACCAAGATTTTCAACTTTTTTGACGTCTTCTGCTTTCAAGAATGTTTTTTTTGCCGGCTCACTCCAAGGGCGATCATAAACAGGCGCTTCATCACCAAGCTCTTTGATGGGAAGATTGACAACTTCTTCCCCTTGATGAAATACACGAAAACGTAAATCATCGGTTGTTCTTCCAATGATAGAAAAATGTAGCCCCCACTTATGAAAAATTGCTTCTGCTTGCTTTTCTAGTTCTGGTTTAAGGACCATGAGCATACGCTCTTGACTTTCAGAAAGCATCATTTCATAGGCTGTCATGTTTTCTTCTCGAACAGGAACTGTATCGAGATTAAGCTGTATCCCTAAATTTCCTTTTGCACCCATTTCAACGGCAGAAGAGGTGAGTCCTGCTGCTCCCATATCTTGAATAGCAACCACAGCTCCAAGTTCCATGAGCTCTAAACATGCTTCAAGGAGACATTTTTCTGTAAAAGGATCACCTACTTGAACAGTTGGGCGTTTTTCACTGATTGAATCATCAAATTCAGCAGAAGCCATTGTTGCTCCACCGACACCATCACGTCCTGTTTTTGCACCAAGATAAACAACAGGGAGTCCAATACCTTGCGCTTTAGAATAAAAAAGGGCGTCTGTCTTTGCAATACCGGCGACAAAAGCGTTAACAAGGATATTGCCATTATAACGCTCATCAAAATTTACTTCTCCACCAACAGTTGGAACGCCAAAAGCATTGCTGTAACTACCAATTCCAGAAACAACACCAGAAACAAGATGGCGTGTTCGTGGGTGATCAGGAGCACCAAATCGTAATGCATTCATAGCAGCAACAGGACGGGCTCCCATTGTAAAGACATCGCGTAAAATACCACCAACACCTGTTGCTGCACCTTGATAAGGTTCAATATAAGAAGGGTGGTTATGGCTTTCCATTTTGAAAACAACACATTGCCCTTCGCCAATATCGACAACACCAGCATTTTCACCAGGTCCTTGGATGACACATTTTCCTTCTGTCGGAAGAGTCTTTAGCCATTTTTTAGATGATTTATAGGAACAATGTTCGTTCCACATTGCAGAAAAAATTCCTAGTTCAGTAAATGTTGGTTCTCTACCGATTAACGTCAGGATACGTTGATATTCATCCTCTTTTAGCCCGTGTTGTGCAATGAGCTCTGGTGTAATAGTGATGTTATTGCAAGGCTTCATGAGTATTTATCCGTCCAATTAATCGAAATTTAGCATTTTTATTTTTTTAATCTAGCAGCTTATATTATAAGCAATAATATTGTTTCATAATATATATTTATAGACAGTAAGCTGAAGATTTTGTTCGTTTGTTTGGTGGAATTTAAGACTAAAAATGGTCTTAAATAATTATGTGTTTAGAAAATAATATCCATTGTTGTTTGTGAAGAGCTTTGTTCATAGATTTACGATGCGACAAATAGTATAAATCCTTGTTTTTTAAAAATTATGGAGCGCGAGTATTTTTTCAGCATCATCCATTTACTAACTCTAAAGCACTTTGAAACAGTAAACGACCGTCAATACCTCCGTGGGCGGGTTCAATAAAGTTTTCAGGATGGGGCATCATACCAAGAATATTACCAGCTTTATTAACAATACCAGCAATATCTTTCATTGAGCCGTTCGGGTTTGTGTTTTCTGCATAGCGAAAAACAATTTGTTCATTGTCTTCCATTTGTTTCAATGTTTCACTATCAACAAAATAATTTCCATCGTGATGGGCAACAGGACAATGAATAATTTGTCCTTTAGAATAATATCGAGAAAATTTTGTTTTGGCGTTGACGACTTCAAGTTTAATTTCACGACAAACAAATTTTAAAGAAGCATTACGCATTAAAGTCCCAGGTAATAATCCTGCTTCCAACAAAATTTGAAATCCATTACAGATACCTATTATTGTCGTACCTTCTTGTGCTTTTTCACGAATAGCTTTTAAGACGGGAGTTCGCGCTCCAATAGCACCACATCTTAAGTAGTCGCCATAGGAAAAACCACCAGGAATAATAATAATATCTACATCTGGAATTGTTGTTTCTGTTTGCCAAATTTTTAGTGGCTCAACTCCCGTTATATGATGTAATGCTGCAACCATATCTCGATCACGATTTAATCCAGGAAGTTGAATGATGGCAGTTTTCATGAGCGTTCCACTTAAAGAAGTTCGATTGTATAATTTTCAATGACAGTATTTGCGAGTAACTCTTCACACATTTGTTCAAGTTTTTTCTTTGCGGTTTCAGCAGGTTGATCATCAAGAACGATATCAAAAACCTTTCCTTGACGAATGGATTGAATGCCTTCGAAAGCTAAACTTTTTAAAGCACCGGCAATCGCTTCTCCTTGTGGATCAAGAACGCTTTCTCTTAAAGTAACTGTAATGCGTGCTTTCATTTTTTGCTTCCTGCTTGTTAAAAAAACCTCTCCTTTGAAGAGGGGTACTTATATAAGGTGATGTTTTTACCTTGTTTTTACTTTACGAGGTTTTTACTTTACGAGAACGGGACCACTTGGTCGTGTTGGTTCATTTTCATTCATAATACCAAGGCGTTTGGCAACTTCTTGATAGGCATTAATAAGCCCACCCATATCACGACGAAAACGGTCTTTATCCATTTTTTCTTGTGTTTGCATATCCCATAGTCGTGCAGAATCAGGTGAGATTTCATCAGCAAGAACAATGCGCATTGTTTCATCTTCCCACAGGCGACCAAATTCCATTTTAAAATCAATTAATTGGATGTTAACACCGGCAAAAAGTCCCGAAAGAAAATCATTAATACGAATTGAAAGTTGCATGATATCTTCTATCTCTTGTGGGACAGCCCACCCAAACGCTGTGATATGTTCTTCCGTTACCATAGGGTCATCGAGAGAATCATTTTTATAGTAGAACTCAATGATGGATTGCGGAAGCGGGGTTCCTTCTTCTAGACCTAAACGCTTAGCAAGAGAGCCGGCAGCAACATTGCGAACAACAACTTCCAACGGAATGATTTCCACTGCTTTAATAAGCTGTTCACGCATGTTTATACGTTTGATAAAATGTGTTGGGATGCCCAAACGTCCAAGATGGCTAAAAATATGTTCCGAAATTCGGTTGTTTAAAACCCCTTTTCCGTCGATAATTTCATGTTTTTTTGCATTAAAGGCAGTTGCATCATCTTTAAAAAATTGAATATAAGTTCCTGGTTCAGGTCCTTCATATAAAATTTTAGCCTTGCCTTCATAAATACGGTGGCGACGATTCATCATGATTCTCTATTTATCTTGAGAGGTTTTTAATAACATTGAAAAATGATACTATCCTAATTGATAGAATTTCTCAATGATATTACTATGACACTTTATATAATTTTTGTCGTTACACGTCTACCCAAAGGTGAAAATACATAAGTGATGAGAAAGAAGATTACCTCTTTGGGATCAAATTTTTGCAAGAAAGTGAGAGAGGACCATTAGCCCTTCGGGCCAAGGTCCGTGTCCGGATTCTGCATTAATATGGCCAGAATACCCAGCATCAACAAAGAGAGATCCCCAATCATTGGCAATTTTTTCTGCTACTGAAAATTGACAAAACTCATCGTTACGACTGGCTATGACAATAGAAGGAAAAGGCAGCTTTTGGCGATGATAGGGGCCAAATGTCATTAAATGTTTGGGACGTATTTTCTCATTGGCGACATCTGGAGGTGCAACAAAGAAAGCGCCACAAATTTTTTCTGTATTTTCTATAGTTGCGTGAATAGCGCTGGGAACTCCTAATGAATGAGCAATAAGCATAACAGGCCTTTGAGCTTTTGCGATAGCGGTTTTAACTTTGTTAACCCACTCTTCACAAACAGGTTTTGACCAATGGAGTTGTTCAATGCGGCGGGCTGTCGACAATTTTTTTTCCCAGCGTGTTTGCCAATGATCTGGACCAGATCCTTTGTAGCCAGGAACAATAAGAATATCGAGTTGATTTGCTTTCATGAATTGTTTTCTTTGTTACAACAGATTTTTGATCATCGGTGCAATAGATTTGAGGTTTCTATGTCGCTTTATTGTCCTTCAAAAACACGTTTAAAAATCGTATTGATATGTTTGGTGTGGTAAGAAAGATCAAATTTTTCGCGAAGTTCTTCTTCACTTAAAGCTTTGGTAACATCTTTGTCGTTGAGGAGTTCTTCTAAAAAATCTTTTCCTTGTTCCCAAACTTTCATCGCGTTTCGTTGTACAATCCGATAAGAATCTTCACGACTGATTCCTGCTTGCGTGAGTGCTAAAAGCACCCGTTGTGAGTGGACAAGACCGCGGAATTTATTAAGGTTTTTTTGCATATTTTCTGGATAGACAATGAGATTCTCAATGACAGATGTGAGGCGAGAAAGAGCAAAATCCAGTGTAATAGTCGCATCTGGAGCAATATAACGCTCAACAGATGAATGGGAAATATCACGTTCATGCCAAAGTGCAACATTTTCCATGGCTGGGAGTGCAAATGCACGTACTATGCGGGCTAATCCAGTTAAATTTTCTGTTAAAACTGGATTACGTTTATGAGGCATCGCCGATGAACCTTTTTGCCCAGGTGAGAAATGTTCCTCTGCTTCAAGAACTTCTGTTCGTTGTAAATGGCGTATTTCTATCGCTAACCTTTCAATAGAGGAAGCAATAACACCAAGTGTTGCAAAAAACATGGCATGACGATCTCTTGGTATTACTTGGGTGGAAACTGGTTCTGCACGCATCCTCAAGGCTTTTGCTACATGTTCTTCAACGCGTGGATCGATATTTGCAAAAGTTCCTACAGCTCCTGAAATCGCGCAAGTAGAAATTTCTTCTCGTGCTGCAAGAAGACGTGTGCGACAACGGGAAAATTCAGCATATGCAAGAGCAAACTTGATTCCAAATGTTGTTGGTTCAGCATGAATGCCATGACTCCGCCCAATGGTGATTGTCTCTTTATGCTCAAAAGCACGTCTTTTTAATGCCTCAAGAAGTTGATCTATATCCTCTAGCAAAATATCACTAGCACGCATCAATTGAATGTTTAGCGTTGTATCGAGAACATCAGATGACGTCATACCTTGGTGGATAAAACGTGCCTCGGGCCCAATGAATTCAGCTAGGTGGGTCAGAAATGCGATCACATCATGTTTGGTAATTGCTTCAATTTCATCAATGCGATTGACATCAAATTCCGCAGCTTTCCCTCTTTCCCAAATGACTTTGGCGGCTTCTTTCGGAATAACACCTAATTGAGCGAGTGCATCACAGGCATGGGCTTCAATTTCAAACCAAATACGATATTTTGTTTCGGGAGACCAAATGTCTACCATTTCAGGGCGGGAATAACGTGCGATCATCATTTTTTTCCTTGTTGTGAGAGGATTGCAGCTTGGCGCAATGCACTCATGCGTGTTTTGTAAAGCTCTTTATTTCCATTTTTATAAATTGCAGAGCCTGCGACAAATACATTTGCACCAGCTTTTGCAGCTATCCCAATTGTATCAACGGTAATACCACCATCAACTTCAAGATCAATAGGGCGGTTTGCAATCATGCTTTTAACGCGCTTAATTTTATCTTTTATTTCTGGAATAAAACTCTGTCCACCAAAACCGGGATTGACCGTCATGATGAGAATGAGATCTAATTGATCAAGCAAATATTCAAGTACATGTTCAGGGGTGCTTGGATTGAGTGCAATTCCTGCTTTTTTCCCCATTTTTTTGATTGTTTGTAATGAACGATGAAGATGTGGACTTGCTTCAGCATGAATGGTTATAATATCTGAACCCACTTTTGCAAAAGCTTCCAAATAAGGGTCTACTGGTGCGATCATCAGGTGGACATCAAATATTGCTTTGGTTAATGGGCGCAGAGCTTTGACGATTTCAGGACCAAAGGTGATATTAGGAACAAAGTGTCCATCCATGATATCAAGATGAAGCCAATCTGCACCAGCATCAACAACATCTAACATTTCTTGTCCAAGTTTAGAAAAATCAGCAGCCAAGAGTGAAGGCGAAATGAGATGAGAATGGGGCATTAAAATCTCCTTGATTGGCTGTTTTTATCATATCGCAGTGTATACACAAATATCTTTTGTGTTATGACGGAAAAGAAAAAATATGTATTATAGGTCTTTTTATGGAAAGATCGCTTGAAATTTTAAAGCTTTATAAGTGAAAGATATGTCGAATCATAGAACATATTTGATGCCTGAACTTCAACATCAACATACTATTGCGGTTTCGTCCCAAGAATATCGAGATGCCATGAGTCTTTTTGCAGGAGCTGTGCATATTGTGACAACAAATGGTATTAAGGGAAGACGTGGGGTGACTGTTTCGGCGTGTTGTTCTTTATCTGATAATCCTCCAACCCTTCTTGTTTGTCTCATGCGCCATAATTTAAAGAATCAGGTGTTTATGGAGAATGGAAATTTTTGTGTTAATAGCTTGGCAGGAAAACATCGTCCATTAGCGGATGTTTTTTCGAGATGTTGCACTTCTGCACAAAATGAGCGTTTTGATGCTGCTCAATGGGGGGCTTTGCAGACGGGGGCGCCTAGTCTTTCAGATGCTTTAGCGTCGTTTGATTGTCGCTTGACTTGTTGGCACGAGCACGCAACCCATTGTGTTTTGATTGGTGAAGTGGTTGCAATCAACTGTAATAAAGAAAAAGATGCTTTGATGTATTTGCAACGTGAATATCACACTTTGCCTTTATAAAGATTTTATTTTTTTGCATTGATGAAATGATTTATTGTTGCTTCATTTAGATTTTAAACAATAAGAAAGTAGGGGAGGGGTGGCTCTAATATCTGATATTAGATTTCCTTCTTTTTGAAGTTTCTCAATAAGCGAGCAAAATGATTCTGAATGAGATTTGATCAAGAATCCAACCTACATAAAAAGCGATCAAACCTAAACAGTGCATTGAGACATATTTGTAGATTGTTATGAAAAAATATTTTACTCTTGTGTTGATGGATATTGCACAATATATAGACCGCACATAGGATATGTGGAGGTTTTTTATTTCATGAGCGAAGAGATTGATGGTCAATATCGCCCTAGTGAAGATGAGCCTTTTATGAATGAGCGGCAAAAGGCGTATTTTCGTGCTAAGTTGGTTTCTTGGAAGAATGATATATTAAAAGAAGCTCGTGAGACTTTGGAAAATTTGCAGGAAGAGAATGTTGGTCAACCCGACTTGACTGATAGGGCTTCTTGTGAAACTGATCGTACAATCGAATTACGTGCTCGTGATCGTCAGAGGAAACTTATTTTAAAAATAGATGCTGCTTTAGAGCGCATTGATAATGGGACATATGGTTTTTGTGAAGAAACCGGCGAGCCCATTAGTATCAAGCGCCTTGAGGCTCGGCCGATAGCCGTTTTGTCATTGGAAGCGCAAGAACGTCACGAACGACGTGAAAAAGTTTATCGCGATGATTGAGGTCATTGAAATGATAAATAAACAAAACTCGTGGTGATAAAATTGTATATTTTTATTTTTGAGGAGTAGGAATGAATAAAGATGGTTCTTGCCGCCCCTCAATTTCGGCGGTGATTGCTGAATCTTTTACCGCTTGATTCGTAAAAGGAGAGGGACTTTTATTCGTTGTATCGTTTCTTTCTGCAGGAGCGGAATTTGGATGTGTGTGTGTTTCTCTCTTTTGTATTTTCGATATACTGCTAATATCGGATTCTACAACCACATCTGTTAATCCGCCAATAAGGAGCAAATGTTCTTTATTATCGCATCGGACTAAAACAAGGCGGCGTGCTCGATCTATAGAAATTACTTCACATAATGCTAGTCGTGATAGACTTTTTTTTCTATTATTACTGAATCTTCCCGTACTTAAACGACGTAAAAACAAGATAATTACGGTAATAGCCACGATTGTTATTATAAAAAACAAAAAGCTTATTATTATCTTCGCAGCAGATACACCTATTTGCTCTGATAACCAGATAACCATAGATTTTCTCCCATTTTTGTGTGAAAATATCGTTTTTATCGAGACGAATTATAAATACACCCTTAAAAAGTTCACTTAAATACAAGAAATAAAATTTTTAACATTTAAGTGAGCTTTCTTAGAAAGATAATATCATAGTATGTACTTTATAACAATGAATATAAAGGAAGTTTTGTGATATAAGAAATGGCTAAATCTAAGGCAATGAGAGATGGATAAAGGTTTTGATAATAATAAAAGATCAGCGTCTTTTGTTCATAGAAGAGTTGTGATTTTTAGTGTTGTTTTTATATTAGTTTCTCTTTTCATTGTGGGTGTTTTAGGTTTTTTTTATCCACAAAGCTATTTGCAAAAGGCGATATTGATATCTTTTTTGATTCTAGCAATTATCGGCGTTGCAACACTCGTTTTGTGTGGAATGGGAATTTTAAGATACCATGTATGGTCGCATGAGGATTTTGATTTTAGCATCTTTAATGAGAGCGATGATGCAATTGTAATCTCTGATCTTTCTGGTTTTGTTTATTATTCTAATCAAAACTATCGAAAAATTCTGACCTATAAGCCTGAAGTGTCTTGTTATACGGTTATTGCTGACCTTCCAGGAGCTGGTGCCCTTTCGTATCGCTTAAAGGTTGCAGCCTGTAACAACCTTGCAGCGCAAGAGGAGTTAAGAGTAGAACAATCAATTTTTATCGATGCTACACCAAAAAAATCTGTTTGGTATAATATTTCCGTTCAACCTATCATAAAACAGAAAAAAAAGCTTTTATTTTGGCGTATTGCTGATATTTCGCATTTACAACAAACGCGAGAAGTTTTTTTCTCGAACCTTCAAGAGGCTATCAATCACTTAGATCAAGCTCCTATTGGTTTTGTATCAGTTAATACACAAGGAACTATTCTTTATGCCAATGCGGTTTTTGCCGAATGGTTTTCAATTGATTTAGCGAATTTCTCGATTGGTCAATATAATTTTGATTCGTTATTTGATAGCGTTGGTGCTAAGAGCTCATGGAGTGATATCTGTTTGCAAACCAATAGATATCAAAGTTCAGGTTACTCTTTACCTTATGGGATTTCTTTATGTTTAAATTCACAGACGACTTGTGAGAAAATATTCCATTGTCTTATATCTGTTTCTTCTCTCTTAGAAGAAGAAGCCATTTATCGTATTGTGATCATTCCACAACAAATACAAAAAGAAGAGGAGGATCAATTAAAATTACCTAGTGTACTAGGAGAATATTTTGATGCGAGTCCTTTTGCAATAGCCGTTGTGAATCATACAGGGCAATTGGTTCATATGAATAAAGCTTTTTCATCACTCACGGGATGTATGGACAAAGCTGTCAATTTTTATGATGTTATTTCTCATCGAGATAGTGTGCAGTTAGAGCGTTCTTTTCAGAGAATTGCATCAAATAAAAATTATTTTGTTTCTCTAGAAACTGTTTTAGAAAAAAATGAAGAATGCCATTTACGGCTTCATATTATGTCTGTACCGCCCTATCACGGTGATGCATTGCAAGATTTGCTTATTATCTCTGTGATTGAAACAACCGAACAAAAAACGCTTGAAGATAAAATGATGCAAAGTCAGAAGATGCAAGCTGTGGGACAATTGGCTGGCGGCATTGCTCATGATTTTAATAATGTTTTAACAGCAATTTTAATGTCATGTGATCTTCTTTTAAATACGCATCGTAGTTCTGATCCTGCACATGCTGATCTAATCAATATAAAAAATAATGCTAATCGTGCAGCTGCTCTTGTACAGCAATTATTAGCTTTTTCTAGAAAGCAAACACTTCGACCTGAAGAAGTTGATTTTACTGAATTTTTATCAGATATTCGCAATCTTATTTTACCACTTTTGGGGAATAATATTCAGTTAAAAATTATCCATGGAAGAGATTTGTGGAGCGTTGAAGTTGATCAAGCATCTTTTCAGCGTGTTATTATGAATTTGGTTATTAATGCGCGTGATGCCATGTTAGATGGAGGTATTGTTACGATTGCGACAAACAATATTACAAAGCAACAAAGTGCTGAATTTAATCATCTTGGTTTAGCAATTGGTGAGTATGTACAATTGACTATTTCAGATACAGGGGCTGGTATATCCGCTGCTATACAAGAAAAAATGTTTGAGCCATTTTTTACAACAAAAGAAGTTGGAAAAGGAACAGGACTTGGTTTATCAATGGTTTATGGAATTATCAAGCAGAGCAGTGGGTACATTCATTGTGAAAGTAAAGAAGGTGAAGGAGCAACATTTCATATTTTTCTTCCCCGTTATATCCCCAATATAAAAGGAAAAATTTCTCAAAAGATTGAAAAAGATGAAGAGAAAGATAAAAATATAGACTTAACAGGATCTGCAACTGTTTTATTGGTTGAAGATGAAGATGCCGTCAGAATGGGGGGGGTAAGAGCTCTTCAAATGAGGGGATATACGGTTTTAGAGGCAGCGAGTGGGGTGGAAGCACTCTCTATTCTTGAGGAACAAAAAGGAGCTGTCGATATTATTGTTTCCGATGTGGTGATGCCAGAAATGGATGGGCCCACTTTATTGAAGGAAGTCCGTAAACACTATCCTGATATCAAATTTCTTTTCGTTTCTGGATATGCAAAAGATGCTTTTGCTAAGAATCTTCCACAAGATGCTGTTTTTGGTTTTTTATCTAAACCTTTTACACTCAAACAGTTAGCTCTAACAGTTAAAGAAACACTTTTGTCATAAGACAAAAAATTCATGCAATAGAAAAATTGTGTATTTTAAGATTTTTTAGGCGAAATACGAGCGTATTTTGATGAATAGAGCTTGTGATAATGTCATAGAACTGAATAAAGAAGAAGAATTTTGAAATTGAAATAAAATTCAAAAAAATCACACATTCTGCACAAAAATTTATGAAGAGATAAACTCTATTATGCCATCATTTCATAGAGATTTTCAATTATAGATACTGAGCACAAGCTATGTATAAAACATTGAAAAATGCTGATTAATAGATTGTTAATACACTCAAAAAGATAAAAGCTGTTGTTGCGTATCGACCATTTTACTCTTCCCTTCAATAAATGCTTTTAAGGCTTCGGGGTAGAGTTTATGTTCTGCTTTCAGAACTCTTTGTGCTAAGCACTCAGCAGTATCATGAGGATAGACTGGAACGGCTGCTTGGGCAAGGATTTTTCCTGCATCCATGTCTTCTGTAACAAGGTGAACAGTGCAACCCGTGATTTTTACGCCTGCTTGTAAAGCTTTTTCATGTGTGTTTAAGCCTTTAAATAAAGGCAAAAGAGAAGGATGAATGTTTAAAATTCGTCCTTCGTAAAGTTTTACAAAACGTGGTGAGATAAGGCGCATATACCCTGCAAAGCAGAGAAAATCCGGTTTATATTGATCTAAAATCGTAAAAATACTTTCTTCATGCTCTTCTTTTGTTTTGTAAATTTTGCGATCAACAATATGAATAGGTAAGTTATGGCTTTGCGCCTTTTTAATACCGTTTGCACGCGGATTATCGCAAATAACTGCGACGATTTCAGCAGGATATTCCTTTTGTTGACTAGCTTGAGCAAGGGCGACCATATTGGATCCATTACCAGAAATGAAAACAATGACTTGTTTTTTCATAAATGCAGTACCCCTTTATAAAGTATTCCTTTATTTTGATCTTGGTGTTTTGTTAAGATGCCAAGGGGAGTTACAGTCTCTCCTTTTCTTTCAAGAGCTTGCGTAATTGTTTCAGCTGCATGCTGTGCTACGATAATGATCATGCCAATACCACAATTGAATGTTCTTAACATCTCTATTTCTTCTATTTTACCTTGTTTGGCAATCCATGAAAATACTGCTGGAACATTGATGGTAGAAAGATTAATTTCAGCGCAGAGAGAAGATGGAATGACACGTGGAATATTTTCAGGAAATCCTCCACCCGTAATATGAGCAAGAGCTTTAATTCCTTCGTATTTTCGCATGATCGGAAGAAGCGATTTTACATAAATGCGTGTTGGTGTAAGAAGTGCTATACCAAGGCTGTTTTCAGGGGCAAAAGGGGCAGGGTCATTCCATTTGAGATAATTTTGCTGGACGATTCGTCGAACAAGCGAAAAGCCGTTGGAATGAATTCCAGAGGCGCTTAGACCTAATATAATATCACCTTCTGTCAAATCTTTTGAAGGGAGTAGCTTGCTGCGTTCGCATGCTCCTACAGCAAAACCGGCTAGATCATAATCTCCCTCTGCATACATTCCTGGCATTTCTGCAGTTTCTCCTCCAATAAGAGCAGCACCGGCTTGTTTACATCCTTCAGCAATACCAGAAACAATTACAGCACCTTGTTCAGGGTCAAGTTTTCCAGTTGCAAAATAATCTAGAAAAAAAAGAGGTTCAGCCCCTTGTACGAGTAAATCATTGACACACATAGCTACAAGATCAATACCGACAGTGTTATGGTGACCTACTTCAATGGCAATTTTTAATTTTGTTCCCACACCATCATTGGCTGCTACGAGGATAGGATCCGTAAAGCCAGCTGCTTTTAAATCAAAAAGGCCACCAAACCCGCCAATTTCTGCATCTGCTCCGGTTCGTTTTGTCGCGCGTATAAAGGGTTTAATTTTTTCTACCATGGCATTACCCATATCGATGTTTACACCGGCTTTTGCGTAGGTAAGACCAACTTTGGATTTATTATTTGTAAGATCTTGATTGCTCATTGGAGCCTTCCTTTAATGGAAAATCAGGTTTTGATATTATGCAATGCCATGATAGAGTTCTCTCTGCAAGAGATATTGATAAGAAAATAAGCAACTTTGCTTGTACCTTATTGTGAAGATGTTTATAATTTTTTGTGAAGAATTTTTAGGATATTCTATGAGCAAGATATCAGATAATCACGGACAGTCTTCTTGGCAGCTTATGAGAAAGAAAGCGAGTGAAAATGCATCTCGTGATCGTTATAAGACTTATGTGCCAGCGTATACTCAATTGCCGTTGCCGAATAATATGAAAAGGCAAATCTTTTTTTGGCTTGGTACGCTGATTTTTTTTATTCTTTTTATGTTTGTTTTTGGATCGATTTTGCTTCCTTTTGTGGCAGGGATTGTGTTAGCTTATTTTCTCAATCCCATTGTTCAATTACTTGAAAAATTTGGTATTCGTCGTGTATTTGGGACTGTCCTCATTACCTTATTTATTGTTATTACCTTTGTTGCTTCTTTGGTTATTTTGATTCCTGTTATTAGTTGGCAAATACAGCAATTTATGAGTGATGGTTTACCTGTTTATATTAATCGTATTCAAACCTTTTTTGTTGAGCATGATTTTGATTGGATAAGGCGCTATTTTGGAAGTGATCCAAATGAATTACGGAATAATATTAAAGGATTTTTGGGAGAAGGTTCAGATTTTATTACGTCTCTTTTGAATTCACTTTTAAAGTCAGGAAAATCTATCGTTAATATCGTTAGCCTATTTGTTGTGGCACCTGTGGTGGCATTTTATATGTTATTAGATTGGCCACGTATGGTAACAGCAATTGATTCGTTAATACCGCGTGATCATCTTGAAACCGTTCGTAGTATTTTTCATGAAATGGATAGAGCTATTGCAGGCTTTGTTCGTGGACAAGGAACTGTTTGTCTTATATTGGGAGGCTATTATGCTATTGGTTTAACGATTGCAGGACTGAATTTTGGTCTTTTGATTGGTATGTTTATTGGTCTTATTAGCTTTGTTCCTTATATCGGCACAATGAGTGGTTTTATCCTTTCTGTTGGTATTGCATGGGTCCAGTTTTATCCCAACAATTGGGGGGGGATCATCGTTGTGATGGCACTTTTTTTAATTGGTCAATTTATTGAAGGGTATATTCTTCAACCCAAGCTTGTAGGTTCATCAGTGGGATTACATCCCGTATGGTTGATGTTTTCACTTTTTGCTTTTTCTTCACTCTTCGGTTTTACTGGTATGCTTGTTGCTATTCCTGCGGCAGCAGCTGTTGGCGTTTTAGTTCGTTTTGCTCTTCATACTTATCTTAGTTCTCAGATGTATTCGCGAAGGGGAAATTCGGAGCCGCTAAAATGAATGGGCGTGAAACGCAATTATCTTTAAATTTTCCTTATGATCCGATTTTTCAATTTGAGGATTTAGTGGTAACGGAAAGCAATCGTATGGCTTTTCAGCTTATTGATCACTGGCCAAATTGGAGCTTACCTATTGCAGTTTTGGTTGGCAAAGAAGGATCTGGAAAAACGCACTTTTCTAATATATGGCTCCAAAAAGCAGATGCTTTCAGGATTCAGCACAATGAAATTGATCAGGCTGTTACTATGGCTTCTTTAGGCAGATCATTTTTGATAGAGGATATTGGTGCAAGTGAAATCAATGAGACAGGACTTTTTCATTTAATTAACAGTATTAAGCAAGCAAATCTTGATGCACGACAAGCTACTTTATTGATGACGGCACGAACACTTCCTTCCGCTTGGAATTTAACGTTAAATGATCTAAAAAGTCGTCTTAATTCGGTGATGTTCGTTGAAATTAATCAGCCTGATGATGCATTGTTAACAGCTGTTGCATTTAAGCTTTTTTCCGATAGGCAACTTATTGTACATCCAGATACGGTTTATTATCTTGTAAGTCGTTGTGAACGTTCTTTATTTTCATTGAAGCGTGTTATTGATTCTGTTGATCAGTTGGCATTACAAAGAAAAAGAAAAATAACACGTGCTGTTATTGCTGAAGTCTTGAATGGAAGAAATCCGTGAACACTCCTCCTTATCATGGCTTACTTATTCTGTTCTTCTATTATTGTTTCAATATGTGGAAAAACAAGTCATTTAAATTTTCTCCGTTTTGGATATCTATTAAGAGTGAAAAATAGTATTTTTTACTTTTGTCATGTGTTTATTTTAAATAGCTTTGAGATTTTATTGTATGATGTTGAAAATTCTTTCCATCTTCGCATTTGAAAATGTTTCTAAAAGAGCGCCTTAATTTTATTTATAATAAAATCTTTGTGCTTTGAAAAAATGTTTGTTGTTTATGGATTTGGATTGTAGAAGATTCTAGAATTTTTAATATAAAGAGTCATTGAGAAGATAGAAAAAGCTTAATACAGCTGAATTTTCTGGCTTATGTTCTCTTTTGGAAAGTTTTCCTATGATATTTAAGTCGTTGTTTTCTAAAATTGTATCTGTAGAATGCGTTTTCATACAGCGAAAGCTTGCTTAAAGCAGAATAAAAACTATGAAATCCTAATTTATTATTTTTTAATATAGATCGAATCTTACTACATAGATTATTTTCTATTATTTTTCAATAACTCTGTTATTGAGTAGGCAAAAAAATTCAGAAATGTGCTTTTTTGTAAAGAAATGCAACAAAATTAAAAAAAAGTGTGTTTTTCTCTTGCACTTCTGTTGTGAAAATTTTAGGAAATGTGCATCAAGTAAATGTAAATGGCGGAGCGTAGCGCAGCCTGGTAGCGCACCTGATTTGGGATCAGGGGGTCGTAGGTTCGAATCCTATCGCTCCGACCATATTTGGTTGAGTGTTTGAGAATGACCCAATTGGGTACGTGTGGTGAGAAACTATCATTCAAGCGTTGTGTAATCTGAAGGAAAAAAGCATGATCGCACGTATTTACAGTCCTGCTAAGACAGCTATGCAGTCAGGTAAGGGGAATACAGATTTTTGGATTTTAGAGTATGAGCCGGTGAAAGCAAAAATGCTTGAACCTCTTATGGGGTACACGGCGACGTCTGATATGAATAATCAAGTAAGGATCCGATTTAATAGGAAGGAAGAAGCAATTGCTTTTGCGCGTAAGAATGCTATCTCTTACCGTGTAGAAAAGAAACATATGTCGATTCGACGTGCTATTTCTTATTCTGATAATTTTCGTAGTGATCGGCAGCATTCTTGGACACATTGAATTAAAGATGCTATTTTGAATTGAGAAAATAATCAATTGGGTCCCGTAGCTCAGCTGGATAGAGCAACGGCCTTCTAAGCCGTGGGTCACAGGTTCGAATCCTGTCGGGATCACCATGTTTAAATGATATTAGTAGGCTATAAAGGGTTTGAGAGTTCTCCTTTTATTCTATTAGCTTATTTCTATGTATAATTCCGAACCTTTTGATGTTTTTGGGTGATTTTGTTACTAAACGTTTTCTGTTGACTGTTTTAGTATAAAATGATTCTGTTTTATCTTTTTTTCAGAAAAAAATTCTTTCGATTTCTGAAACTGTAGCATCTGCATTTTCTTGCCACGTATTGCTACTATATTACATGCTTTAGGAAACAGATTGCAAAAATTCTTTTTTACGAGTTTCTTTTCATCTTTCTGAAAATGATATTTTGTTTCTTAGATTAGATTTAAACATTACGGCTAATGCTGGTAAAATTGCAAAAAAACATCTATTATAATTTTTTTATTTTTTATGAATAATGTCATTACGTTTTTCAGTATGATCTTTGGTAAGATCGATTTTGATTAGATACAAGGCATGATGGATTCGATTTAGAATCGTTTATGAAATATTGAAGAATAAAAACGATATCTGTTTATGATGAAAATTTACAGACAACGCAAGAAGCGGAGAATATCTTCTTGTCTTGGAAGCTGTGATTCATATCGAATTACTTTTTATAGTTTTTTAGTATAAAAGGGTGTGATGTGTGCCGTCCAGATAAGATATTGTTTTTTTCAATGAGAGACATTTGCAGCCAATTTGATTTAACGGGATTATCACTGTTTCTCAGGTAGGGCTATAGATTTCATCAATGTTTAGGTTTTCTTAGTCTTATAGGTTTTAAGGATGTATACTGTGTATTTATAGGCTATCTTGTACATATTTTGTTTGAATTATGAATGAAGATAGATTGCATCTCAGAGTTAAGTTTTTAGATTTCACATTTACATTTTCAAATGTTTTTTCTTATTTCTATATAGTTTCTACCTTATGTTAGAGGTATTTTAGTATTGGATATACAATTATATTAAAATGTTATGCAAATGAGATCTGAAGATCTAAACTTATACGGTTCAAGGTGATCATTATTTCAATAGGAATACAGTGTGAGGAGAATGCCATTTTACGCGCTTGTTTTAAGAGATGTCTCTTTAAGCTCACAAAAGCCCACTTCACGCTGGCGCTCGTGGGTGGTACAATGATAAATCCATTGTGCACTTCATCTTGATGCTTATGAAGGAGAAAATCGGCACTATCATATACTTTGCCTATTTGCCAGCCTCCAATGTTGCGACAGTTCTTGGCACTTAAGACAGTTCATAAAAGCCATTTTTATTCCTTTTTTATACAAATTTTATCCACACGCTCATCCCGCCCTTGCCGTGCAAGGGAATGATTTTGATTGATTCAAGATCAACAGATTTGAAATGAGAGAATCCTACGTTATTTGAGACTCTCATTCAATATGAAAACAGTGAATTATGATTATAAATCAATGTCTTGTATAGGCTTACAGAGACACGGCATGTGTTTGGACGATTGGTTATGGTCACACCAGCAATGCGGGTCACCCCCTTGTCAAAAAAGGCATGTGTATTAGCCAAGAGCAAGCAGAAGAAATCCTTTGTAAAGACTTAAAGCAATTTGAGCAGACAGTAGAGGAATCGGTTACGGTTTCATTAACGGATTTCCAATTCGCGGCATTGGTCTTGTTTTGCTATAATGTAGGAACCGCTGCTTTTTGCAAGTCAACATTGTTGAAGAAGCTTAATCAAGGTGATTATGAAGCCGTACCCTTAGAATTACAGAAATGGAATAAGGTCGGTGGGAAGCCTCTTGCGGGTTTAGCCAACCGTCGAGCAGCAGAAGCGGGATTATGGGTAAAAGGGTCTTATGTTTCTTCAAATTA
>NZ_JBHINE010000080.1:0-924 GCF_042194715.1 Bartonella sp. CM120XJJH
GTGCATGGCTTGGGGCTTTATCGGGGCTAACCTCTTATGAAGGTTTGGGGGCTTCTTTTCGTGAAGCCATTGCACAATCTGATGTTCGCGCTGTTTTACTTGATATTGACAGCGGCGGTGGAGAAGCGGGCGGTGTCTTTGATTTGGTTGAAGAGTTTCAAGCACTCTCAAAACAATACGAAAAGCCCATTTGGGCGCATGCCAATGAGTTTGCCTGTTCAGCGGCTTATGCCATTGCCTGCTCTGCTTCTCAAATATGGGTTGCTCGCACGGGTGTTGTAGGCTCGATTGGTGTCGTTTGCGCCCATCTTGACCAATCCCGTGCAGATGAAAAACACGGGCATAAATGGACCTTTGTCTTTGAAGGTGATCACAAAGTTCATGGCAACCCTCACGAACCCTTGAGCGATACAGCACAGATAAAAATGCAAGCCGATTGCGCCCTGCTCTACGAGATGTTTGTCGATTTGGTGGCGCAAAACAGACGCTTAAATGCTGATGCAATTCGTGACACAAAAGCAGAAACTTTTATAGGCAGCCAAGCTCTCAAACTTGGATTAGCAGATGTGCAAGGCACCCTTGCGCAAGCTTTGGAAGCCTTAACGGATTCCATATCACAAAACCCAACATCAACAACAAAAGAAGGACAAAACACATGGCACGCACACAATACCGCGCTGAAGAAGAGGATGACGAAAAGATTGTCGACATCATCAATGACGAGGAAGAGGACGAAGACGATAATGACGTCGACAAAAACGCCGAAATCTTTGACGACGAAGAAAACGAAGATGAGGACGAAGACAATGAGGACAATGAAAACAAGCGCGAAGATATGAAAGCCGTGCTTGAAAAAGAAAGAAAGCGCGCAAAAGCACTGACCAACCTTGAAAAGCAAGCAAAGCAATTAGGCGTTTCTTTTGA
>NZ_JBHINE010000081.1:0-922 GCF_042194715.1 Bartonella sp. CM120XJJH
TTTTGATTAGAAAGAATTTAAAATGAAAAATTCTATAATAAAAAATTCCAAAAATACAATTTCCTCTTCCATTTCAAATGCAACCGCATCTAATAACAAACAAGAACCTGCAAAAAAATACGAATTTACAGGTGAGACAATAGAGGTTGGCTTTAAAACGCTTCATAGGATTAGAGCTTTAAGAGATTTTGGAGATGTAAAAAAAGGCGATTTAGGTGGTTTTATACAAGGTGAAAGCAACCTCTCTCATGATGGCAATTGCTGGGTCGGAGGGAAAGCCAAGGTTTATAGCAATGCACGGGTTTACGATGATGCCGTTGTAAGTGGCTATGCTCATGTAAACAATGTTGCTTGCATTTATGAAAACGCCCGTGTTTATGGCAAGGCTGTTGTGGCTGGTCAAGTCTATGGCAATGCCAAGGTTTATGGTTTTGCACGCATTTATCCGGATGCTCATATTTTTGATAATGCTCGCGTTTATTATTACGCTTGTGTTTTTAATGATACCAAAATTTATGATAATGCGAAAATTTCCGGATATGCTTGTATTTTTGCAAATGTAAAGATTTTTCGCAATGCGGTCATTAAAGGGGATACTTGGGTTCGCAATAATATTGAAGTCTGTAGTAAAGAAATTGTCTATAACGATCAGTCATTAAAAGAAGCTGCGTAATTGACACGCGCGGGCGCGGCGGGGGCGCCTGCTTTCTAACCAAATTCTTTCATTCAAAAATTAAATCTTCTTATAAAGGAATTGTGCCATGCAAAAGAAATTTGCACTCACAAATGAGACACGTGTAATTAATAATCATACCCTTTATCGCATTAAAGCTTTAAAAGACTTTGCTGATGTTAAAGCAGGTACTTTAGGGGGCTTTATTGAAAAGGAAGATAACCTCTCTCATGATGGCAATTGCTGGGT
>NZ_JBHINE010000082.1:0-919 GCF_042194715.1 Bartonella sp. CM120XJJH
CTTGAAAAAGAAAGAAAGCGCGCAAAAGCACTGACCAACCTTGAAAAGCAAGCAAAGCAATTAGGCGTTTCTTTTGACGCAGCAAAAGCTATTCAAAACGGTATGAGTCTCGAAAAAGCACGCCAATGTGTGTTGACGGCTGCTAGCTCTCAAAGCGCGTCTTTAAAAGTCTCGCCTTATACCCCTCATAGTGATGGGACAAGCAAGGCAAAGATTCACGCAAAATGGGAAGCAGCTTGGAGGGCAGTGAAATGAATATTGTTTATGAAGACGTACGCAATGGCGCTTATCTTGGACCCTACGACCCCGATATGTCAAACGAAGAAGTGGTGTTTGCATCAGGAGCATTCATTGAAGCGGGAACTGTTATGGGAAAGATAACCTCATCAGAAAAATATATCCCCCTTAATCCAGCAGCAACAGATGGCAGCCAAACACCGGCAGGGATTTCTTTTGCCACTGTTGACGCAACAGGCGCCGATCAACGCGCCGTGATTACAGCACGCTTATGCACAGTGAAAGCTTCTGAACTGCTATGGCCAGATGCCATCACAGATGAGCAAAAGAACGCGGCCATTCAGTCTTTCGAAGACAAAAACAACATTCTATTGCGATAGGAGAATGCACACATGGATATGAATTTTTTTAAACATGATGCTTTCTCAAGCATCACAATGATGAAAGCCATTGAAAACTATGAGTTTCAACCTGGTCTTGTAAGCTCTCTTAATCTTTTTGAGGAAGTTGAAACCAGTACCACAGTGGTTGGTATTGAACGGCGTGATAATACATTTTCGCTTATTCAAACCAGTGAACGTGGTGCACCTTTGGCAGAAGGTGATAGAGAGGGTCGTAATCTTCGGTTTTTCAAAACAACACGGATTGCCAAAAGTGATACCGTAAAATCAGAAGAAATCCA
>NZ_JBHINE010000083.1:0-918 GCF_042194715.1 Bartonella sp. CM120XJJH
ACCTCCATATTATTGCAAGTGAAATTATCTAGCTCTTCAGTGACGTTGTTGAGTTCTTTTTCAACTTCTGAATTCCACAACCCACCATTGTCTAAACGTATGATGAAGCCACCTTCAATCAAGGAATTCAAAGCTGCTTCAAACTCTTCTACTGGATAACCAACCCAAAAAGCTAATACCCTTAAGTTCTTTAAAATAGGCTCACCAGTACGGAGCATTAGAAGTCGCAACATGACATAGATACATTTCTCGGTCGGCGACAAAAAACCAAGAGTAAGGAGCCATCTGTCTGCAAAAAGCCTCGTCCATGGTAATTTACTGGACATGTATTGCCTCCTCTCTTTTCTTACTCCACCTTGCTAAAGCTGCTTTCGAAGCTCTCTCTGAAAATTTGCTAATGCTATAATCAAAAGCTAGTGACTTATGCCATAAGCACCCATTCTCTAAACGCGTAATATGATCCGTGCTTATTAAAGTCTCTAAGGTCTTTTGAAACGTCCTTATTGAACACCCACACCCACTTGATAAATAAGACGCATTATTTATAAGAGGCGCTTTCCTATCATTCATTAGCAACACAAGTGTTGTATAAACAGCCTTCTCGGTCGCTTTTAATCCCATAAGATCTTTTAAAAACTGATCTGTACTAAATTTTACAAACGCCACTTTATTATTGGACATCATTTGAGATCTCCCTTTCTTTAACTAAATGTAAAATCGCTAAAGCATCTGCTTCATTATCATCACATGGCTTGTGTCCTTTAATACACATTGCCTCTATCATCTCTTCTTTCGACGCATTCCCCTTCCCCGTCGTCGCTTTCTTAATCGTACTTACCGGTATCCCCTCATACGGTATCTGATGCTGTTCACACCACGCCGTTAACGTTGCTAACAAACCTCCGTAAACATGCGCTG
>NZ_JBHINE010000084.1:0-907 GCF_042194715.1 Bartonella sp. CM120XJJH
CCACAACTTACAACCGATTCGACAACAAAACACCCCATAAAAGCACTGATGCTGTTCTCATAACCAAAGATCACCTGCAGAGCGTTGCCCGTTTGTGGAACCTCTAAATCATTGCCACTATCATCAAACTCTGCTTCAAATGTATCGGCTTCATTACCGGCATGATCCGTAATGGTTGCAGTTAAAAGACGCTGGTAAAAAACCTCATGAACAGGTTTGTCTCCCACCTTGACCACAATAAAAGGGTGTGTGCGCATTAATCCCATAGCCGCTTCACCATGCTTTGGGGATTAGACAACACAAATTCAGGCAGAATGACCTTTAAGCCCCGCGGTAAAAACACACCATATTTGGCAATCTCTGGATTGGCTTCCAGTGTGGCTTCTAAATAGCCTTTGAGTAAACCAGCTTGCCTCCGGTCTCCTAACACTGCCATGACATGGTGAAAGCAAAGGAGATCGAGGCTCATATCCTCTAACTCTACAACAACATGCTTTTCTGGTATCTTCATAGAATTTGTCCCACTTGGGTTTGTCCCACCTGATATTGACCTTGTGGTTTTCCGCCATTAAAAAAGGGCAAGAGCGTAATGGAATAGCGGATGCGTTGGGATTGACCAGAAAGACTGATATAGTCATGGTCTTTATTGATCGTGGTGATTACTACGGGTCCATGGAGAAGGACACTATAGGTGGTATCATTGATCCAACGAAGCATCTGGACCGGCTTTGCTCTTCGGATAGTTGTAGTGATAGCATCTATCGCTACCCGGTCCCCAAATTCTTCTGGAAACCAAACTCCATGAATGGTTTTTGCATCATTGCCATAGCCGGTAAATTGCAAACTGGGGGACCTGCCAAAACGCTCCATACAAACCCATGAGGCAGAAAACTCTTCTTCAAAGGAT
>NZ_JBHINE010000085.1:0-898 GCF_042194715.1 Bartonella sp. CM120XJJH
ACAAGCGTGATTCACGCCACGGGGGAATTGCGCGCGAGATGGAGGAAATAAAGATGAGTGAACAAAACACTAACCTAACAGAAATTGAAGAAACGCATCACTTAGCGGTTAAACAAACTGCTATGGAACGCATTTTAAATAAAGCTTTAGGAAATGACGTCGATATGGACCGTCTCGAGCGTCTCATTGCCTTACGAGAAAAAGAAATAGAACGACAAAACTACGAAAAATTTGCCAGTGATCTTTCGAATATGCAAATAGAATATCAAAAAATACAAAAAAACTCTACAAACACCCATACAAACAGCCAATATGCAACCCTTGACCAGTACATTGATGCTGTAAAAAATACTCTTGCAAAACACCGATTTGCTTTGTTTTCTCGTATCAAAGAACAGAGTTCAGACAATATAATTATAGAAATGACTTTGACGCATCCGTCTGGAAATAAAATCTCAACAGAAGGAAAGTTTCCTTATGACACGAAAGGATGCAAGTCAAATATACAATCGGTTGGTTCTGCAATCACATACGCACGCAGATATCTGTTAGGTATGCTTCTTAATGTCGTGAGTGAAGATGATGATACGGATGGGAACACACCTATTAAAAAGGCTTTTCCACAACAGATCAATGAAATCAGAAGACTCATCGTACAAACCCAAGCAGAAGAAGAAAAAATACTTGCTTATGTCGACGTCAAAAAGCTTGACGATATGTCTGAAGGACAAGCACAAACGGTATTGCATCTTTTGAAAAAGAAACAAAACAAGCAAAAGGTAGAAACAGATTCTACTATACAAGATGCCGATATAGCAACGCCACAAGAGCAACAAACGGCGGTGTGAGATGAAACAAAGAACAGCAGAATGGTTTCAAGCGCGCTTGGGTAAAGTCA
>NZ_JBHINE010000086.1:0-898 GCF_042194715.1 Bartonella sp. CM120XJJH
TACACAAGGAGCATCATGATGAAAAAGATGATCAGGTTAGCGGTATTATCAGCAATGTCAACGGCAACCGTTTTGATGCCGCTAAATGCAACGCTTGCGGATATGGCATCGTATCATAGCTAT
Source organism: Bartonella sp. CM120XJJH (assembly GCF_042194715.1). Classification (NCBI taxonomy): domain Bacteria; kingdom Pseudomonadati; phylum Pseudomonadota; class Alphaproteobacteria; order Hyphomicrobiales; family Bartonellaceae; genus Bartonella; species Bartonella sp. CM120XJJH. The sequence goes on from NZ_JBHINE010000086.1 coordinate 124, forward strand.
GATATGAGGAGAGAGGCTGGTTTACCCTCTCGCAATTTTAGCTCTCATTCTTTTCATAGTAAACATTACTCTTTTGATGATCCCCACAAGCGTCATTATGTCAGCCGTAGATGGAGAGAACAACAACATCATCACGTTGAAAGCAAGACATATCATTATGTCGAACACCAAAAGACAAAACACAGTAATATTCAAGGAAATGCTTTAGCATTGGGTATTCTTGCTCTTGCAACAGGTGCAATTCTTATTAAAATTTTAAAAAAACCAGAACAGCCACAAATTGTCTATCAAGACACACCACAAGATCAGGTAATTTATCAAAAAGTTCCGCAAAATCAAAGGGTATATCAAGTGCAGCAAACGGTGGAATATGAGCCACTCCAGCAATCATTCGAATCTGATTGGCTTAACTATTGCAAGAAAAAATACCGCTCCTTCAACCCTAAAACAGGAACTTTTCGAGGCAATGATGGCTTAAATCATGTCTGCTATGCTCCAGTAAATTGAATTAACATTGAGAAAAACCCGCTCTAAAGCGGGTTTTTGATGTCCTCCCTCTCAAATCTCTTGAAGAAAAGGATTCCATTGGTGCTCATAGTCTATGTTACTTTTGGAACCATGCCCGCAAATAAAACAAACATCATCGCCTAAGGGTAAAACTTTTTCTGGAAAAGATTGTATCAATTTTTCATGGGAATAGAATGGGATGCGATGCGCCCGCAAACGATTGCCGTCTCTGCGACACCAGGACGCTGGGAAATAGAACAATCTCACG
>NZ_JBHINE010000087.1:0-869 GCF_042194715.1 Bartonella sp. CM120XJJH
TTTTAATCATAAAATCTTTAAATCGCTTTGTAAGGTACCTTTTTGTCGATTTAAACGCATGTCTAATCGTAAAATGATCAGCACTTTTCACTATTTTACTGTTTTAAGCCGCTTTAGAATTGCTGCTGTTATGTTGCTCTTCACTAGGCTTGCCTATTCTCATGAATGAAATGCGCTTGCCTCCTAAAGCCAAATTACGCGTATTTTCAACTGCTATAAAAACTTTCTCAGCAACACCATAAAGCCTGCTTTCTAAATCGCGACAATACTGCGCAAGATCAGCACAAGAGGGGACAAATGTTGTGGACATGCCTTTTGCCTCACCACGTATAAGATTTTTAACGGCTTGCAATAAAGACCAGAGTGAAATGCCGTTAAGAGCAGCGATATAAGCCTTTGCACGCGCTTCTGCATTTGAAACTTTTTGCATTGTCAAACCACCTTCAAGCACATCAAGAGCCTCTGCTATGTCTTCAACAGACGCTTTCAAGGTAAGTAAATTTTGAACAGTCTGATAAGCTTCTAAAGCTTGTTTCTCTAGGGTTTTTGTCAATTGACTGCCATTGATCAAGGTCCATGGTAACTCCAGAGTTACACATTTCTCTATCTGTTGCACGGTATCTTGTAGAGGCGTCACTAAGCTGTGTTGCACCGATAAGATTACGGATTGTCTCTCCGGTACCAGCGCGAGTTCTTTGATCTTTTGAAAAGTTTCCATTGTTTCCACCATTGTTGTTCGTGTTTTTTGTTTTTTCTAAATTCTCGATAGCTCTGCGCACCCAGTTACGCCATGTTGCTTGCCAATCGATTTTGGTTGCATTTGCTCCAGCTTTTGAACGCCAATAATCTCGAAACTTTGCGATTTCGAC
>NZ_JBHINE010000088.1:0-868 GCF_042194715.1 Bartonella sp. CM120XJJH
TAGGATTATAAAAATGACAGTACAAACAAGCATTACACATAAATTACTTGTACCGGTTACCTTTGAAGGAAAAGAACACACCGAAATCACCTTACGGCGCCCCAAAACAAAAGATGTGCAAGCAATCGATAAGAAGGAAGGCGTTGAACAAACAATCGCTATGGTTTCGCGCCTTTCTGAATGGCCACATGAGGCTGTTGGTGAACTCGACATCAATGATTTGGCAAGCATTGGAGAGATTTTGGAGTCTTTTATCAAGCGGCGGGACACCTCGACTGGGAAACCGCCGCTAAACTCATAGCCGATATCGCCATTGTTTTTCATTGGTCTCTTCCAGACATGATGGAAATGGAACCGCAAGAGTTAATATTCTGGCGAAAACAAGCAGCAGAAAGGTATAAGACAAAATGAGTGAAAAAGTTGCTGATGCAAAGGTGAGATTGTCTCTTGAAGATCAGCTCACTGCACCTCTTAAACATCTTCAAAAAAAATTCGATACATTGTCAAAAACACTCTCCCTGAGATTGAGTATTCCGCGCTTTTCTGCTGCTGTCAAAAACATGACGTCAAGTTTGAAAGGTGTTCAAAGTGCTCTTGGAGTGGCGGCAAGCCGTGCTTCGGTCTTTACTGGTGCCTTAGGGCTCGCTGGTGGTGGTCTTGTGGCAAGTGTGACCGCCGTTACCATGAAAACCATGCATCTGGGCGATAGTCTTTATCACGCATCACGCCATTTAAATATGAGTGTTGCATCACTTCAATTATGGGGTGATGCAGCCGATAATTCAGGCACTTCCGCCGAACTCTTTCAACAATCCTTAGCGGTTTTAAATAGGCGTTCGGCACAAGCCTATGCTGGACAAAAAAGAGG
>NZ_JBHINE010000089.1:0-868 GCF_042194715.1 Bartonella sp. CM120XJJH
GCCATAATCAGAGCGAAGTCTTTTAGAAAGGTCAATGTCTTTGACTGACCATTCTAGCGCATCATCAAGTGCTTGCTTTAAGCGATCCGCAGTAACTTCTGGTTCAAAGATTTCCAATCCCTTGGCTTCAAAATTAAGCTGTATATCTGGAATATCTTCCGTGTAGGTAGGATCAATGAATTTACAAGCGGTGGAAAGAATGCCCGTGCTAATCATAAAGGCGCTATCAAATTGTGGGTAATCTTTGGCAATTTCGTCGTTATAAAGAATGTCTACTTCACGATCAGCCAATTGATAGCTTGCCATATGGTCATTCTCATTGATTTTCTCGGTTGACCAACCTAGGCTTTTTAAAAGTGCTCTGGCACTTTCCATGGTCAATGGAGCATCTTTATCATCCGTTTCCTCTACATCCTCTATCACATCAACAGCTGTTGTTTGAGAAGCAACAGATGTTATTTGCGGATCCAAGCTCAAAATCGGTGCATTTTTCGGAAAACCTGCTCGATAACCCCGTGCAAGAGTGAGGAGATTATCAATTCTATATTTTGAGATTTCTTCCACAAAACCTAAAGAATTTCCCTTTCTAAAATTCTCCTTATAAGATTTGAGCTTTTCAACATCCCCAATCAAAACAAGCGCAATAAGGTGACGCGCTACAAGATCAAGTTCACTGTCTGGGGGAAAAGCTGCATAATCATAAATGATTTGATTGACATTTTGCTGCTCAGCCCATTCAAGTATATCTGCACAAATCTGCTTTAGCTTGCCTCCATCCAATTCAGTACTAGAAACTGTATAAACTTCTTCTGCTTCTTTGAGAGCTGTATATTGAGGCATATTATAGAAAATCTCTCTATGAGCAGTG
>NZ_JBHINE010000009.1:0-80093 GCF_042194715.1 Bartonella sp. CM120XJJH
TCGCTATTCGTGAAGGTGGTCGTACTGTTGGTGCCGGTATCGTCTCTAAGATCATTGAATAAATAATGCTTGTTGAGGGATGTTAAAAGTGTTTTAGTTCTAAGAGTTAGGGGTATAGCTCAGTTGGTAGAGCGGCGGTCTCCAAAACCGCAGGTCGCGGGTTCAAGTCCTGCTGCCCCTGCCAAAGGGGAATAGAGTTTTACATATAAGGGAGTGGATTTTGCTGCCTTTTTCGCTTTTTTTGATATAGGGCTTGTTTTTTTTTGTGTGAAACGGTATTGAATAGGAAGTAAAGAAATTGCATAAGTCTGAAAGTTGGCTTTTGCATTTTTTCTTATTTATTTTGTTGTATGAAACACAATAGGGCTAGAGAGAGTATAGTGTGACGATGGCATCTAAAACCAATCCGATTACCTTTTTGAAGCAGGTTTATGCAGAAACAATTAAAGTGAAATGGCCTACACGTCGTGAGACGGTTATTTCTACTGTTATGGTTTTGTTGGTAACTGCATTGGCTTCAGCTTTCTTTTTTATTGTGGATCAGGTTATGCATTTTGGTGTTTGGCGGGTTATTGATCTTCTGAAATATCTTTTTAGTTGAGAATGTAAGGAAGTGTGACTGTGGCGGCTCGTTGGTATATTGTTCAGGCATATTCAAATTTTGAAAAGAAAGTAGCGGAAGCTATTGATAAGGAGGCAAAGCAAAAAGGACTTGATCATCTTTTTGAAAAGATTTTTGTTCCAACGGAGCGTGTTGTAGAGGTTCGTCGTGGACGCAAAGTTGATGCTGAGCGAAAATTTTTTCCTGGTTATGTTCTTGTTCGTGCTGAGTTAACAGATGAAGTTTATCATCTTATTAAGAATACGCCTAAAGTGACAGGTTTTTTAGGATCAGATGCGCGTCCTGTTCCCATTTCTGATCGAGAGGTTGAGCAAATTCTCAAACAAGTTCAGGAAAGGGTTGAGTCTCCAAAGTCCTCTGTATTGTTTGAGGTGGGAGAGCAAGTTCGCGTTGCTGATGGTCCTTTTGTTTCGTTTAATGGAATTGTTCAAGAGGTTGAAGAAGAGCGCTCTCGTCTTAAGGTTGAAGTGCTTATTTTTGGGCGTCCTACGCCTGTTGATTTGGAATTTGGTCAGGTTGAAAAACTCTGATTAAACTTAGAGTAGTTTTAATTACTTTAAGGAAGGAGTGGGAGGTGATTTATAGCTTTTGTCGGCTTAATGATCCGAACCACGTGACTGCAAGCGGGTAACGGGCAAGATGAATTGTCAGTATACCAGTGAAATTAAAGGCAGATTGTTATGGCAAAAAAAAGTATAGGTCAGCTTAAGTTGCAGGTTCCTGCAGGGGCTGCTACTCCGTCTCCACCGATTGGTCCAGCTCTTGGGCAGCGTGGTATTAATATCATGGAATTTTGTAAGGCGTTTAATGCAGCTACACAAGAAATGGAAAAGGGGGCGCCGATTCCAGTTGTTATTACGTATTATCAAGATAAGTCTTTCACATTTTCTCTTAAGACACCTCCTGTATCATTCTTTTTAAAGAAGGAAGCAAACCTGAAATCTGGCTCAAAAGAGCCTGGTAAAGTGTCTGTAGGAAGCATTTCTCGCGATAAAATTCGTTCGATTGCGGAATCGAAGATGAAAGATCTTAATGCGAATGACATTGAGGCAGCAATGCGTATGGTTGAAGGTTCTGCTCGCTCGATGGGCTTGGAAGTGGTGGGCTAATATTATGGCAAAAGTAGCAAAAAGAATAAAAAATATCCGAAAAGATATTGATTTTAATGAACTTTACGCTTTAAAAGATGCCGTTTCAATGGTTAAGGAGCGTGCAGTTGCGAAGTTTGATGAAACAATCGAAATTTCAATGAACTTGGGTGTTGATCCTCGTCATGCTGATCAAATGGTTCGAGGAGTTGCTCATTTGCCTAATGGAACAGGAAGAAATATTCGTGTTGCCGTTTTTGCTCGTGGGGATAAGGCTGAGGAAGCTAAGGCGGCAGGAGCTGATATTGTGGGTGCAGAAGATTTGTTTGAAAGCGTTAATGGAGGGGCTATAAATTTTGATCGTTGTATTGCAACACCAGATATGATGCCTCTTGTTGGTCGTCTTGGTAAGATTCTTGGTCCACGAAGTTTGATGCCGAATCCGAAAGTTGGTACTGTAACACTTGATGTCGCCGGTGCTGTCAAAGCTTCTAAAGGTGGTGCTGTTGAGTTTCGTGTGGAAAAAGCTGGTATTGTGCATGCTGGTATTGGTAAGGCTTCTTTTGGTGTTGAAAAAATCGTAGAAAATATAAAAGCTTTTGCAAGTGCAGTTATTAAAGCCAAACCGCAAGGTGCAAAAGGTGAGTATATTAAGCGCGTTGCTGTTTCGTCGACTATGGGAATTGGTGTTAAGGTTGATCCAGCAACGGTTCGTTCAGAGCTAGTATAAGCTGATTTATAATTTTGTTTTGGGGTATGGGAATATCAAAATTGTATTTAAAATGCTGGTTTTGGTCAGCTAGCTATCTAAGCTTTATAGGGCTTAGGTTTACCGGGAGAAATTCCGGAATATCCTGTCCGAGATTGTAGGTGATGCTTTTAAGTATCTTAATCAAAAAAACCTGCATGAGACTGGGGTAAAAACTGAGAGTTAAAAGACTTAAAGGGTTTGAGCCAAGGTTGCCTTTGAACGCTGTGCGTGAAAAAGGGGACAGGATCCTCATCGGTAACATGAAGTATTTTATGTTATCAAAGGTAACCAACAGGTTTGTTTTGAGCAAATCTGTTAAATGGAGAGAGACAGTGAATAGAGCGGAAAAACGCGAATTTGTTACATGGCTTAACGAGGCTTTTCGGAAGTCTGGTTCTGTTGTTGTTGCACATTATTCTGGTCTGACAGTTTCACAGATGAATGATCTGCGTTCGAGAATGGGTGAAGCTGGCGGTGCCGTTAAAGTCGCCAAAAACCGTCTTGCTAAAATCGCTCTTCAGGGCACGGAATCTGAATCAATAGTGGGTTTGTTTACTGGACAAACACTTATTGCTTATTCAGAAGATCCAATCACAGCACCGAAAGTTGCTGTTGATTTTGCGAAAAGCAATGACAAATTTGTCATACTTGGCGGTTCAATGGGTGCAACAAGTTTAACTGTAGATGCTGTGAAGTCATTGGCTTCATTGCCTTCATTAAACGAGTTGCGTGCAAAACTTGTGGGTATGATTTCTACCCCTGCGACCCGTATTGCACAGGTTGTTAATGCTCCTGCTGGTCAGGTTGCACGTGTCATTGGCGCATATGCTCAGGAGGATAAGGCGGCTTAAGGCTGTTTGTATTCACGTTTATGGAAGAGCTTTAATGCTTTTCTGTTTTTTTGAATAAGATTTAATAATGGTTCAAATCTTTTAATTGAAGGAATTTAAAAATGGCTGATCTAGAGAAGATCGTAGAAGACCTTTCTAATCTAACCCTTTTGGAAGCCGCTGAGCTTTCTAAGTTACTTGAAGAAAAGTGGGGAGTTTCGGCTGCTGCTCCTGTAGCTGTCGCTGCTGTTGCTGGTGCTGCTGCTCCAGCTGCTGAAGAAAAAACAGAATTTGATGTTATTCTTGTTGAAGGTGGCGCGCAAAAAATTAATGTTATTAAGGAAGTTCGTGCTCTTACTGGACTTGGTCTTAAAGAAGCTAAAGATCTGGTTGAAGGTGCACCTAAGCCTATTAAAGAGGCTGCTTCTAAAGAAGAAGCAGAAAAAATTAAATCTCAACTTGAAGCTGCCGGTGCTAAAGTGGAACTTAAGTAAATTTAATTTTATCGGCGGGCATTTATGTTCGCCGATTTTCTTTCTCTTAATACAAAGAGGGAAAATAATGAGTAAAAACCTTTTCCCAATGGTTTCGTAACAGGAATGGGATAGGTTTGGATTACTTACCCCTTCATCATAGCGTCAAAGAGATAAATGGCTTATGTTGGTGGGGAAAGTTAATGATGCTCATTATTGAGTGTCAAGTGAACTGGTCTGCATATGCAGGTTAATGGTATAAGGCTTTCAAGGTTGGTCTACCTTGAAGAGTAAAGATCAAGGAGCGACGATGGCTCAGACTCACGCAATGATGTCTCAATTCAATGGTCGTAAGCGCGTACGCAAATTTTTTGGTAAGATTCCTGAAGTAGCAGAAATGCCGAATCTTATTGAGGTTCAAAAAGCGTCATACGATCAGTTTCTCATGGTTGAGGAACCGAAAGGTGGACGACCAGATGAAGGTTTGCAAGCTGTTTTTAAATCGGTTTTTCCTATTTCAGATTTTTCCGGTACAGCTATGCTTGAGTTTGTAGGTTATGAATTTGATTTACCAAAATTTGATGTTGAAGAGTGCCGTCAACGTGATTTAACTTATGCTGCCCCATTAAAGGTCATATTGCGTTTGATTGTTTTTGATGTTGATGAGGATACTGGCTCCAAAGATATCAAAGACATTAAAGAGCAAGGCGTTTATATGGGCGATATGCCTTTAATGACGACGAATGGTACCTTTGTTGTAAATGGTACGGAGCGTGTTATTGTTTCTCAGATGCATCGTTCTCCTGGTGTCTTTTTTGACCATGATAAAGGAAAGTCCCATTCATCAGGAAAGCTTCTTTTTGCTGCTCGTGTTATTCCGTATCGTGGTTCTTGGCTTGATATTGAGTTTGATGCTAAGGACATCGTTTATGCGCGTATTGATCGACGGCGCAAGATTCCTGTTACGAGTCTTTTGATGGCATTAGGTATGGATGCGTCGGATATTTTATCGACGTTTTATGATAAAGTGACTTATGAGCGTGATGGAGAAGGATGGCGAGTTCCTTATTCTGTTGATCGCTTTAAAGGAATGAAGCTCATTTCTGACCTTATAGATGCAGATAGTGGTGAAGTCGTTGCGGAGGCTGGTAAAAAATTAACAGTTCGTACTGCGAAGTCTTTAGCAGAAAAAGGACTTAAAGCGGTTAAAGTTAGTGAAGATGATTTATTAGGTTGTTATCTAGCCGAGGATATCGTCAATTACGAAACAGGTGAAATCTACCTTGAAGCTGGTGATGAAATTGACGAAAAAGTATTAAAGGTTTTGCTTGATGTTAGTGCTGATCAAATCAATATCCTTGATATTGATCACATGAATATTGGCGCTTATATCCGCAATACTTTAAAGGTGGATAAAAATGAAAGTCGGCAGGATGCGTTATTTGATATTTACCGCGTGATGCGTCCAGGTGAGCCCCCCACAATCGATACAGCAGAAGCAATGTTCCATTCATTGTTTTTTGATCCAGAGCGTTATGATCTTTCAGCTGTTGGGCGTGTTAAGATGAATTTGCGTATGGATCTTGATTGTCCAGATACAGTTCGCATTTTACGCCAAGAGGATATTCTTGCTGTTGTTAAGATGTTGGTTGAATTGCGTGATGGACGTGGTGAAATTGATGATATTGATAATCTTGGCAACCGTCGCGTTCGTTCCGTTGGGGAGTTGATGGAAAATCAATATCGCATTGGTCTTCTTCGTATGGAGCGTGCGATAAAAGAGCGTATGTCATCGGTTGAAATTGATACAGTTATGCCACAGGATCTGATCAATGCAAAGCCTGCTGCAGCAGCAGTTCGTGAGTTTTTTGGGTCTTCACAATTGTCGCAGTTTATGGATCAAACCAATCCATTGTCGGAAATTACTCATAAGCGCCGTCTTTCTGCTCTTGGTCCAGGTGGTTTGACTCGTGAACGTGCGGGGTTTGAAGTCCGTGACGTACATCCTACGCATTATGGTCGTATTTGTCCGATTGAAACACCAGAAGGCCCCAATATTGGTCTGATTAACTCCTTAGCAACATTTGCACGAGTTAACAAATATGGCTTTATTGAAAGCCCGTATCGCAAAATTATTGATGGAAAAGTCACAAAGGAAGTCATTTATCTTTCAGCGATGGAAGAAGCAAAGCATTACGTCGCTCAAGCGAATTCTTCATTAGATAGTGAAGGTCGTTTTATAGAAGAGTTTGTTGTTTGCCGTCATGCTGGTGAAGTTTTAATGGCGCCGCGTGATCATGTTGATTTGATGGATGTTTCACCAAAACAGTTGGTTTCAGTTGCAGCAGCGCTTATTCCTTTTTTAGAAAATGATGATGCGAATCGTGCACTTATGGGATCGAACATGCAGCGTCAGGCAGTTCCTCTTGTACGCGCTGAAGCACCATTTGTTGGGACGGGAATGGAATCCATTGTTGCGCGCGATTCAGGAGCTGCTGTGAGTGCAAAACGTAGTGGTGTTGTTGATCAAGTCGATGCTACCCGTATTGTTATCCGTGCAACAGAAGATTTAGATCCTTCAAAATCAGGCGTTGATATTTACCGCTTACAGAAATTTCAGCGTTCTAATCAGTCCACTTGTATTAATCAACGTCCTCTTGTAAATGTTGGTGATAGGGTAGAGAAAGGTGATATCATTGCAGATGGTCCATCCACGGATCTTGGTGATTTGGCTCTTGGGCGGAATGTCCTCGTAGCCTTTATGCCTTGGAATGGATACAATTATGAAGATTCCATTTTGTTATCCGAGCGCATTGTGGCTGATGATGTGTTTACTTCAATTCATATTGAAGAATTTGAAGTTGCAGCACGCGATACAAAACTTGGGCCGGAGGAAATTACGCGCGACATTCCTAATGTTGCGGAAGAAGCGTTAAGAAATCTTGATGAAGCTGGCATTATTTATATTGGTGCTGAAGTTCAACCAGGTGATATTTTAGTTGGAAAGATTACCCCAAAAGGTGAAAGTCCCATGACGCCGGAAGAAAAGCTTCTGCGTGCAATTTTTGGGGAAAAGGCATCCGATGTTCGTGATACTTCTATGCGTATGCCACCTGGGACTTTTGGTACTGTTGTTGAAGTTCGCGTTTTTAATCGCCATGGTGTGGAAAAAGATGAACGTGCGATGGCAATTGAGCGTGAAGAAATTGAGCGTTTAGCAAAAGACCGTGATGATGAACAGTCTATTCTTGATCGCAATGTTTATGCGCGCCTTACCGATATGTTGACAGGTAAAGTTGCTGTAGAAGGTCCGAAAGGCTTTGCGGGCAGCAAAAAGCTTGATAGTACTGTAATGGAAAATTATCCACGATCCCAGTGGTGGCAATTTGCTGTTGAGGATGAAAAGCTTCAAAATGAAATTGAAGCTTTGCGCAAGCAATATGATGAATCAAAAGAAGCATTACAACGTCGCTTTATGGATAAAGTTGAAAAGGTCCAAAGAGGTGATGAAATGCCTCCTGGTGTCATGAAAATGGTGAAGGTTTTTGTGGCTGTGAAGCGCAAAATCCAACCAGGTGATAAGATGGCGGGACGTCACGGGAATAAGGGTGTTGTTTCACGTATTCTTCCCGTAGAAGATATGCCATTTCTTGAAGATGGGACCCATGCTGATATCGTCTTGAATCCACTTGGTGTGCCTAGTCGTATGAATGTTGGACAAATTCTTGAAACGCATCTTGGTTGGGCGTGTGCGGGGATGGGCAAGAAGATTGGTGATTTGTTAGAGTTGTATCAAGAGACTGGGGATATATTACCATTGCGTCAGCGTATTGAAAATCTTATGCCTGATGATAATCATAATGAACCAGTCCGTCAGTATGATAATGAAAGCCTTTACAAATTAGCATTACAGATGAAAAAAGGGGTTTCAATTGCAACGCCTGTTTTTGATGGAGCACATGAGTCTGATATTAACATGATGTTGGAAGACGCAGGCTTAGATAGTTCAGGGCAGGTTACACTTTATGATGGTCGTACTGGGGAGCCTTTTGATCGTCCAGTAACGGTGGGATATATTTATATGTTGAAATTGCATCACCTTGTTGATGATAAGATTCATGCACGTTCTATAGGTCCCTATTCACTTGTTACGCAGCAGCCACTAGGAGGTAAGGCACAGTTTGGTGGTCAGCGTTTTGGTGAAATGGAGGTTTGGGCACTTGAAGCTTATGGTGCTGCATATACTTTGCAGGAGATGCTAACAGTAAAATCAGATGATGTGGCTGGTCGAACGAAAGTCTATGAGGCAATTGTGCGTGGTGATGATACATTTGAGGCGGGTATACCCGAAAGCTTTAATGTGTTGGTAAAAGAAATGCGTTCACTCGCTCTTAATGTGGAGCTTGATGATGCGCGTGAACTTATTGCACAGCGGGCATTGTCTGATACGGCAGAATAATAATTCAAGGAGCGCACCGGAAAAAGGCTGCGCTCTGATTACTTTAAGAGGCTTAATTACCTCATTAAGGTTATACAGGTCGTTTTTAAAAGTAAATGTCTTTTAAAAAAGATTTGTTATAAAATAAATGAGATATTACAACAGGTTCTAAGAATCTTTGAAGGAGAACAGCATGAACCACGAGGTCATGAATCTTTTCAATCCTCAAGCGCCAGCGCAGACATTTGACTCTATTCGTATTTCTATTGCGAGTCCTGAGAAAATTTTGTCCTGGTCGTATGGTGAGATTAAGAAGCCTGAGACTATTAATTATCGGACTTTTAAACCAGAGCGTGATGGTCTTTTTTGTGCACGTATATTTGGCCCTATTAAGGACTATGAATGTCTATGTGGCAAATATAAACGCATGAAGTATAAAGGCATTATTTGTGAAAAATGCGGTGTAGAGGTTACTCTTTCGCGCGTACGCCGTGAGCGTATGGGGCATATCGAACTTGCGGCACCTGTTGCGCATATATGGTTTCTTAAATCACTACCAGGTCGTATTTCTACACTTTTAGATTTAACTTTAAAAGATATTGAGCGGGTTCTTTATTTTGAGAATTATATTGTAACCGAACCAGGATTGACATCTCTTAAGCTTCATCAGCTTCTTTCTGAAGAAGAGTATATGCTTGCTATTGATGAGTTTGGAGAAGATCAGTTTACAGCTATGATTGGCGCTGAAGCTATTTACGAGCTTTTAGCTAGTATGGAGTTAGATAAAATCGCTAATGATTTGCGTCTCGAATTAGCTGAAACAACTTCAGAATTAAAGCAAAAAAAATTGATTAAACGACTTAAAATCGTTGAAAATTTTCTTGAATCTGGAAATAAACCAGAGTGGATGATTATGAAAACAATTCCGGTTATTCCACCGGATTTGCGTCCATTGGTTCCGCTTGATGGTGGGCGTTTTGCGACATCAGATCTGAATGATCTTTATCGGCGTGTTATTAATCGTAATAACCGCTTGAAACGGCTGATTGAATTGCGTGCTCCTGGAATTATCGTGCGCAATGAAAAGCGTATGGTACAAGAAGCTGTTGATGCATTGTTTGATAATGGACGGCGTGGGCGTGTGATTACTGGAGCCAATAAACGTCCTCTCAAGTCTCTATCAGATATGTTGAAGGGCAAGCAAGGACGTTTTCGTCAGAACTTACTTGGGAAGCGTGTTGATTACTCAGGGCGTTCTGTTATCGTGACGGGTCCTGAATTAAAATTGCATCAATGTGGTCTTCCCAAAAAAATGGCTCTTGAATTATTTAAGCCTTTTATTTATGCGCGGCTTGATGCAAAAGGCTATTCATCAACGGTAAAGCAGGCAAAGAAGCTTGTTGAAAAAGAACATCCAGAAGTTTGGGATATCTTAGATGAGGTTATTCGTGAACACCCAGTTTTACTCAACCGTGCGCCAACATTGCACCGTTTGGGGATTCAGGCTTTTGAACCTATCTTAATTGAAGGCAAAGCTATTCAACTTCATCCACTGGTGTGTACTGCTTTTAATGCAGATTTTGATGGTGATCAGATGGCTGTTCACGTTCCGCTTTCTCTTGAAGCACAGCTTGAAGCCCGTGTTTTGATGATGTCGACCAATAATATTCTTCATCCGGCCAATGGAGCCCCCATTATTGTTCCCTCACAGGATATGGTGCTTGGTCTTTATTATCTTTCAATTGTTTCTGAAAAAGAACCAGGTGAAGGAATGGCTTTTTCTGATATAGGTGAGCTTCATTATGCCTTGGAAAATAAGGTTGTAACGCTTCATACGAAGATTAAAGGCCGTGTTAAGAATATGGGGAAGGATGGAAAAGAAGTTTCTAAACTTTATGATACGACACCTGGTCGTTTGATTATCGGTGAGCTTTTGCCAAGAAATTCGGATATCTCATTTGATATTGTCAATCAAGAAATGACGAAAAAGAACATTTCGAAAATGATTGATCATGTTTATCGGCACTGTGGACAAAAAGAGACGGTTATTTTTTGTGACCGTATCATGCAGCTTGGTTTTTCTTATGCTTGTCGTGCAGGAATTTCATTCGGTAAGGATGATATGGTTATTCCTGATAGTAAGTCGCGTTTAGTTGCAGAGACAGAAGCTTTGGCTAAGGAGTACGAACAGCAATATAATGATGGTTTGATTACACAAGGTGAAAAATACAATAAGGTTGTAGATGCTTGGGGTAAATGTACAGATCGCGTTGCAGATGAAATGATGAAACGTATTCAAGCCGTCGATTTTGATCCTAAAACAGGTCGTCAACGGCCGATGAATTCGATCTATATGATGTCGCACTCTGGTGCACGTGGTTCTGCTAACCAGATGAGACAATTGGCCGGTATGCGTGGATTAATGGCAAAACCATCGGGTGAAATTATTGAAACCCCCATTATTTCAAATTTTAAAGAAGGTCTAACTGTTAATGAATACTTCAATTCCACGCATGGTGCACGTAAAGGACTTGCTGATACTGCGTTAAAGACGGCGAACTCTGGTTATTTAACACGGCGTCTTGTTGATGTTGCACAGGATGCTATTATTTCAGCAGTTGATTGTGGTACCGCAAAAGGGCTTACCATGCAGCCAATTGTTGATGCAGGACAAATTGTAGCCTCCCTTGGGCAAAGAATTCTTGGTCGTACAGCGCTTGTTGATATTCTACATCCTGTCTCTGGAGAGGTTATCCTTGAAGGTGGAGCAATGATTGAGGAAGCTGATGTCGTGAAGATTGAAGAAGCCGGGATTCAATCTGTTCAAATTCGTTCTGCTTTAACATGTGAAACACGTCTTGGGGTTTGTGCAAAATGCTATGGTCGTGATTTGGCGCGTGGAACACCTGTTAATCAGGGAGAAGCCGTTGGTGTTATTGCTGCTCAATCCATTGGTGAGCCGGGAACACAGCTTACTATGCGTACTTTCCACTTAGGAGGAACTGCGCAGGTTGTTGATTCATCGTATTTAGAGGCATCTTATGAAGGTAAGGTGGAGATTCGTAATCGTAATGTGGTTCGTAACTCTGAAGGCCATTTGGTTGTTATGGGGCGTAATATGGCTATCCTTATCAAGGATGAGTTAGGAAAAGAGCGCGTTGTACATCGCGTTAGCTATGGTGCCCATATTTTTGTTGATGATGGTGATGTGGTTAAACGTGGCCAACGTATAGCAGAATGGGATCCTTATACACGTCCAATTTTAACGGAAGTTGAAGGCTATGTAGGTTTTGAAGATATGATTGATGGTTTATCTGTCACTGAAACAGCTGATGAATCTACTGGTATTACGAAGCGTTTGGTGATTGATTGGCGCGCTAATCCACGTGGTGCGGATCTTAAACCAGCTATTATTATTCACGCAGATAAAGAAGGTGAATCCATTGCTAAATTGTATAAGGGAGGTGAAGCCCGTTATATGATGTCAGTGGAAACTATTCTTTCTGTTGAGCTTGGTGCTCATGTTAAGGCTGGTGATGTTATTGCTCGTTTGCCAATGGAAAGTGCCAAGACAAAAGATATTACGGGTGGTCTCCCCCGTGTGGCTGAGCTCTTTGAAGCGCGTCGTCCAAAGGATCACGCTATCATTGCCGAAGTCAGTGGTACAATCCGGTTTGGTCGTGGTTATAAGAATAAGCGCCGTATTATCATTGAACCAAATGATGAAACTCTTGAGGCAGTAGAATATTTGATTCCAAAGGGTAAGTTGTTTCACTTCCAAGAAGGCGATCAAATTGAAAAGGGAGATTATATCCTTGATGGTAATCCAGCACCTCATGATATCTTAGCGATTAAGGGAGTTGAAGCTTTGGCATCTTATCTTGTTAATGAGATTCAGGAGGTTTATCGTTTGCAGGGAGTTCTTATTAATGATAAGCACATTGAAGTGATTGTTCGTCAAATGTTGCAAAAAGTTGAAATTACTGAATCTGGAGATTCTGGTTATATTCCAGGTGATCATGTTGATCGTATTGAACTTGATGAAATCAATGATAATTTGATTGCAGAAGGGAAGAAACCTGCATCTGGTAATCCAATTCTTCTTGGAATTACAAAAGCTTCTCTTCAAACGCCTTCTTTCATTTCGGCGGCATCGTTTCAGGAAACAACACGTGTTCTTACTGAAGCAGCAGTTTCTGGTAAAATTGATACTTTGCAAGGGCTTAAAGAGAACGTTATTGTCGGTCGTCTTATTCCAGCAGGTACGGGTGGTACGATTTCTCAAATCCGTCGTATTGCTGCAGTTCGTGATGATTTGATTGTAGATGAGCAGCGTAAGTCTAGTAATAACGAAGTGGCTAAGGCTATGTTGACAAATATGACAACCGGTGCCGTTGCTGAATAATTTAAATACAACATCACATAATATAAAAACGTCTGAATAGAAAGTTCAGACGTTTTTTTATCCCGAAATGTAGAATTTGCATATTTTCTTGAAAAATATCAAAAATTATAAGGCAATAGTTATTTTTAACATCTTTAGTAGCTTATTGTTTTGTAATGATGCTTATCTTTTTTGTTACGTTATTTTAAAATTTCTTAATTTCTAAAAGCAGTATTGAATTTTTTCAAAAGATGTTAAATTCAAAAGCCATATTCAAGGAAAAGAGTTGATTATCTACAAATCAAATAATGATTGATTTTGAATTTTAGAAAAATTGCTGATTGATATCTTCTATAAAGATTTAAAAGACTTATAATGAAAGATCAATAGTCTTTTCTGTAATCTAAAAATAATTGATTCTATACTATAAAATAATTGTACGATAAGAATGTATTTTCTTATAAATTAGAATGCAGGAAAGCAAAGATTAGGGTGCTTAACTGAAGTGTTATAAAAAATAGACATATTTCTTATAACAATGTGATCTATGCAGACAGAGTGATAAAATGTACGAATATTATTCAATTGGAAAATTAACCACGTGAGTTTTCAATAACAGCTCGGACTTTTCGTTATTATGGAGAAGAGGGACTTCTTAACCCTTTTCGGTGTGGAGGTATACGGCTTTATACACAAATGGATCATCATAAGTTAAAACAAATACTGCATGCTAAAAGAGTTAAATTTTCGTTGTCTGAAATATCTGATATGTTGACAATGGTTGGAAAACCACCCGATGATGAGAAAAAGCTTAAGAAATTAATTGCAGGAATTCATAAAAAATAAGCTGATTTAAAGCAGATGCAGCATGGTGTTGATGATCTTCTACAAGATTTAGAACGAATTGAGGAGAGTTTTTTTGAAGAGCTTAGCGGAGTTGGGGGGTTAATCATTGATTATAAAATTTATTTCATCTGCTTTTAGACAATTTTCTTTCTATTAAAAGAGGTGGATTATACTATCTCTAAGGGAAATCTTTAACACTGCGTGAAATGTGTAAGTCATTTAAAGAAATAGAGTGTTTGAAAAAAGCTGCAAAGGTATTTTCGCAGTATATCGTCTTTGATAAGCAAAAAAATTATTTTTCATAAAGAAAGTAAAAACAATGGCAGTTTCTCCTATGAGTGTTTTTCAATCTATTTTGTCACGAAAGTCAATTCGCGCTTTTACTGATCAGCCAGTTAGTTTGGAAACAATCAAAGAAATCTTAAAACTTGCAGCACGTGCACCATCTGGAACAAATATTCAGCCATGGCAAGTGATTGTGCTTACAGGAAGTGTATTACAGAAAGTAGGGCAAGAGCTTTCACAACTTGTGCTTTCAGGTGTAAAAGGAGAGCGTGAATATAGTTATTATCCACGTCAGTGGCGTGAGCCTTATATTTCAAGGCGTCGAAAAGTTGGTTTGGATCTTTATCAGAGTCTTGGAATTCAAAAGGGTGATGAAGAAAAAATACTTCATCAAAAGGCGCGAAATTTTTTATTTTTTGATGCACCTGTAGGACTCTTATTTACAATGGATCACGACATGGAAATGGGGAGCTGGCTTGATTTGGGTATGTTTATGCAGACTATTATGTTAGCTGCACGTGGATTTGGATTAGATACCTGTCCTCAAGCTGCTTTTGCTGATTATCATAAACAGATTCGTACGCTTTTATCTATTCCTTCTGAGCGCCATATTATCTGTGGTATGGCACTTGGTTATCGCGATATGAGTGCTCCAGAAAACAATTTTGAGACAGAACGAGAATCGTTAGAAAACTTTGTACGTTTCATTGAGACATACCCATGAAATATTTTATATAATTAAGCATACATTTTGAAGAACTTGGTGCATTATGAAAGATATTCCCGATAAGAATTTCTCATCCTTATTGAATTTTAATATTGCATATTAACACTTATTTTACTACGTTTGGAACATTAAGAGCGGTGGCTCTAGGGGCATTGTCTGTTTTTTGAAGGTTGGCTAATGGAAAACACTATAGAAAGAAAGTGTTGGGTGGTAGCAAGGCGAGCGACATTCGTGTTTATTGCTGTCATTTTTTTAGTTTATCTCGCAATTTGATTTTAAACGGGACAAACGTTATGAAAAAGCATATATGCTCAAGCTGTACTATAGTTTTGAGGTGATACGTGTTTCTATCTGTTTTTGAACTTTTTAAAATTGGAATTGGTCCTTCTAGCTCACATACAATGGGGCCGATGACCGCTGCTAATATGTTTTTGCAAAAGATAGAAGATTTTTCTCAGTCGTCTGATAGTCAAGTTTCTTGTATACGTGTTTACCTTTATGGTTCTTTAGCTTTCACGGGTATTGGTCATGCAACAGATAGGGCTATCATATTAGGACTTTTGGGAGAAAAAGCTTCTACTGTTGATCCTGATAGCATGGGGGGGTTGTTAGAAAAAGTTATACGTGAAAAAAAAGTGCAACCAGAAGGCCATCCCGCTTATCAGTTTGATGTGCAACGTGATCTTGTTTTTGAACGAAAGAAAATTCTCCCTGGACATACAAATGGACTAGCCTTTAAAGGACTTAATACTGATGGGAATGTTCTGTTGCGGCAGATTTATTATTCTATCGGTGGTGGCTTTGTTGTGACTGAAGATGAATTAAGCCATATGAATGATAATATACAACCAGAAGCATTTGATGTACCATATCCATTTGATTCTGCTTGTACAATGTTATCAATGGCAGAAAAATCCGGACTTTCAATTGCTGAAATGAAGCGCTTAAATGAAGAAACAAAGATAGAGCGTTCTTCTCTTGATATGGGGCTTGATGAAATTTTTTCAGCGATGACAAATTGCATTGATAGAGGTCTTTCACAAGAAGGTGAGCTGCCTGGTGGATTGCGTGTTCTAAGGCGCGCTAAAAAGCTGCATGAAACGCTTTTGGAAAATCAAAAGAAAAATCACAATTATCCGCTTTGGGCAAATGATTGGCTTTCGGTATATGCCATAGCAGTTAATGAAGAAAATGCAGCAGGTGGTCGTGTTGTTACAGCACCTACAAATGGAGCAGCAGGTGTTGTTCCAGCAGTTTTGCGTTATTATCTTCAATTTAATGATGATTCAGATCGAGAGGGAATACATAATTTTCTATTAACGGCAGCAGCTATAGGCGGTGTTATCAAACATAATGCTTCTATTTCTGGTGCAGAAGTTGGGTGTCAAGGTGAAGTTGGAACGGCGTCTTCAATGGCCGCAGCAGGGTTGACCGCAGCGTTAGGTGGAACACCAGCTCAAATTGAAAATGCGGCAGAAATTGCGCTTGAGCATCATTTGGGAATGACATGTGATCCTGTTGCAGGTCTTGTACAAGTTCCTTGTATTGAGCGTAATGCAATGGGAGCGGTTAAAGCGGTAACGGCTTCTTCTCTTGCATTATATGGTAATGGAGATCATTTTGTTTCTCTTGATGCTTGTATAGAAACAATGCGCCAGACTGGTCATGATATGAGTGAACGCTATAAAGAGACAAGTAAAGGTGGTCTTGCAGTCAATGCAATATCTTGTTAGGGGCTGGAACATTTTTCAATCCATAACTGGATTTTGTGAGAGCGATCGTATTTTTCCTGATAAAGCTTATGTTTTTTGTTCATTATAAATCAAAACTCCAATTTAATTCAGCAGCATGCTTAAAATAAATTTGAGATGCTCAGTACTTTCTTAACGAATAATAGCTCTTGCATGCAAATTTGGAGGGAAAGTATTGTTGATATCTGTATGATTTGTCTCTAAAATGGAAAAGAAGTTTAATTTGGAAAAAATAAAAGAGCGTAAAGTAAAATTAGTGATCAATCGACCATTATTTTTAGCTGGGTTTTATGACTTTAAAAAGTTTTCATAGCCATATCTTTTAAGTACTGGAAGATTATACCTGAGTATCCAAGGAAAATTTGTTTTAAATCTGAATAATTATAATGAAGAGAGAGAGTTTTAAAGATTTTAATTTTTTAAAAGTGAAGTTTTTTGCTACCTAGTATGGTAAAAAAATACCTTGAAAAGAAACGCTAAGTTACAATAATTAAGAGATATATTGGAAATATCTTTTTTATTTATAAATTCTGTACTGACAAAAAAATTAAAATAAATAATAACGTATACATTAAAAAAATATTTATAAAAATTCTCATGAGAATAGAATGCACACAATAGAACATTATCGTGTTACTCGTTCGTGAATTTGTTTAAAAAATATCCCTCAACGGCTTCCAAGCCCATTTCACGATAGCATCTGTGAATGATATACGGGTAAATTTATTGAGTTGTTCCCATCTTTATGCTTAATAAAAAGAGTACGCTGGCACGGTTACACACTTTGACAGCCCCCCCTTGTATAGGAATCAAAGCCCTTGGCATTTGAAACGGTTCATTATAGGTATTTTAAGTATTTTTGGTACAGTTTCACGCCACACATTAATCTCGCTCATAACATGCAAGAGAACAGTTTTGATTGATTCAACATAAACAAATTTCAAATGAGAAAATTTTACGAAAATCTCTTATTGAATATGCAAAAAATAAATTATAATTATAAATTAAATTCTTATGGAAATTGTTATCATAATATTTAATCTGATAATTTCTTTTACGTTTTTTCATTGATAGTATTTGTATTTTCTAATTTTCTTTGTCTGTTGAAAGAAATACAAGAAAGAGGCGTTAGATTATTTTTTACAGCGTTTATGTTGTAGGAGGGGCGTTATTAAGAGGGACTTTCTTTATTAAACTGTTACAATAACCCCTAAAATGATACGCTTTAATCCAATGAAGCTATTCATTTTTTCCAGAAAGATATCAAGGATATTTTTTTATATTAAATCCAAAAGTGGAAAAGTATTGAGTATTTTTTATGTCCTTAACAATGGTTTTATTGAAAGCTTGGAGGTATTGGATAGTTGGAAAAGCTGTCAGTACAATTCCATAGTTTAAGAAAAAAGTATGCTTATCAAAGGGCTTTCTAAGGCTATAGATAATGATTAATAATAAAATAGTTTTTTAGAGATGGTTTGTAGAATTAAATATTTGTTGCTCCTAGACGGATTTTAATAGGCACATTACCAGTTTGGCTCGCAACGCGTAAATGAATGCGTACAGGAGGCATAATGAGACGACGGTTGCGCATTGTTTGGCAAATGAGAAGGTTAACAAGAGATTGTGTATCTAATGCAGTTGAATTATATTTTAAACCAGTAAGTTTTGCGGCAGCATCGTGAAGAGAACGCAATGAAAGGAGGGATGATTGCTTCAATAAAATTTCTTTTTTATGGAATGAAGCAAAAGCATTATCTGTCATAATACTATCCTTAACGCAGAATTCAAAAATTTTTAGTAGGCTACAGTATAGCAGTTAAAATTTGCTTTCTTTAATGTAGAGCAAGCATCAAATGCAGCTTTTTTTGATTGAAATCCTGTAAAGCGCGCTCGGTAATAACGCTGCCCATTTTTTTCAAATAGTTGCATGTGTGAAGATGCCTGCTTTAAAGTAGAAAAAGCTGTATTTTTTGCTTTTAAAAGTAGAGTTTTTGCTTGTTCTTCACTAGGAAGAGAACCAATTTGGACAGCCCATCCGGCGTTTTCGGACAAAGAGACTGTTACAATTTTATGAGTCTCAACCGGTATAGTTTTTTGAGGATTCGGTATTGGTATAATTACCTTATTTACAGCCGTTATTGCGATATTGGAGTTTTTGGGTTGTTCTGCAAATGCTGTCAACATAGTCGAAATTTCATCGTCAAAATTACTTGAATCAGCTTTAATAGTTGGTATAGGAGTATTGGCGCCAGTGGGTAAGTGATAGCGTACAGAAGCTATTAAACGTTCACCACTTTTCATTTGGCTTGCTTTGGGCAAATATTGATTCAATAAGCTAGCCATATGCTCGTCACGTGCAGTAGATGATTTACCTCCCATAACAACAGCGACAATAGAGCGCCCTTCAAGACGCATCGAAGTTGCTAAATTCGAGCCTGACATTTGTGTGTATCCTGTTTTAATCCCATCAACACCTTTCATTATTTTAACGAGTTTATTGTGGCTGTTAATTGTATGTCCACGGAAATTAAAACTTTTTGTTTTGAACAGTTTATATTGTTTTGGAAAATGTTTACGTAAAGCTAATGATAAAGTCGCTATATCCCGTGCTGTAGAATAATTGTGCACATCCGGAAGTCCTGAAGCATTTGCGAAATGTGTATGTTTCATGCCAAGTTTACGAGCTTTTACTGTCATCATTTGAGCGAATTTTTTTTCACTACCCCCAAGATATTCTGCAATGGCAGCAGCAACATCATTTGCGGATCTTGTAATGAGTGCTTTAGCTGCTGCTTCTGCAGAAATTGTTTGTCCTTCTTTAAAACCAATTTTTGTTGGTGGACGCGTTGCTGCATAATGTGAAACAGGAATTGGTGTATTTGGTGTCACACGACGCATCTGCATAGCTTCAAAGAGTAAGTACAATGTCATCATTTTTGTTAAAGAAGCAGGATAACGTTTCAGTGTTGCATTGGCTTGAAATAGAGTTTTTCCCGTAGTAGCATCTATAACAATAGCCGCATACTTATCAGGATAGGCTCCTTGAGGTGTGGCTGATGCCAAACAGTAAGAAAAAGCTAGCATAACAAAAGAAATTGCTATTTTTTTATAGTAGCGCATAATTTTTTGATAATTAATATACACTTGCAGTATCCTATTTCTCCATTTATCTTGAAAAACTTCTATAAAGCTTCCTTTTCTGTAATTTGTTGATGCAGTTTAGACGAATGGTATTACTAATTTGTTTACAGAAGTTACTTTATGAGTAAGTGATTGAAGTCTAACCATAGAGGGAAAGTTTTTTTCTTATACCAACAGGTATTGCAATAGTTATGAAAGAATTTAAAATTAATAAAAAATGTGCTGCATGGAAAACGATAATGGGACAGACGCTCATAATAAACTCTATAGATCATATTATGCATAATGAAAAGGGCAAAAATTGGGATGGAGGTAGGCATGGTGCGGTTATAATGCCCAAGGCTAGAGCAAAACTCCAAAGACCTAAATTATGTCGAGTTCTTTTACTTAATGATGATTACACACCTATGGATTTTGTTGTTTTCGTTTTGAAGAACTTTTTTAAAAAAAATTTCGAAGAGGCAACGCGGATTATGTTAAATGTTCATCACAATGGGATAGGCGAATGTGGAACTTATACTTATGAAGTCGCTGAAATGAAAATAGTACAAGTGAGGGAATGTGCACGTCAAAATGAACATCCGTTACAATGTGTAATGGAATGGAAGTGAGGAATTATGCCATCTTTTACACCTAGTCTTGAAGAGGTTTTGCACCGTGCATTAACAATTGCTACTCAAGCACGGCATGAATATGCAACATTAGAGCATCTTCTCCTTGCGCTGTTAGATGATGCCGATGCAAATTCCGTTATTCAAGCTTGCCAGGTAGATGTGGAGGAATTGCGAGAGCGCTTAACCAATTATCTTCGCTCAGAGTTAGATGAACAGATTAGAGCTGATGAGGATACAAAGCCTACAGCGTTTTTCCAGCGTGTTATCCAACGTGCGGTGATTCATGCACAATCAGCTGGAAAAGATGAAGTATCCGGGGCTAATGTTCTTGTTGCAATTTTTTCTGAACATGAAAGCCATGCAGCATATTTTCTTCAAGAGATGGGAATGACACGCTATGATGCTGTACGTTTTATTTCACATGGTATCACGCGTGATGATGGGTTATCCATGTTACTTGAAGGACTTGAAGAGCAATTAGATCAGCAGATTTCGGATAATGGTGAAAGAGGAATAAGTGCTTTAACGAATTATTGTGTTGATCTCAATTGTAAAGCACGTAATGGAAAAGTTGATTTATTAATTGGCCGTGAAATAGAAATTTCACGCATGATTCAGATTTTATGTCGAAGGTCAAAAAATAATCCGCTTTTGGTTGGTGATCCTGGAGTGGGGAAAACCGCTATAATTGAGGGATTGGCAAAGCGCATTGTTGATGGGCAAGTGCCTGAAGTTTTATCAAATGCAACAATATTTTCTCTTGATATGGGGGGACTTGTTGCCGGTACACGTTATCGCGGTGATTTTGAAGAACGCTTAAAGCAAGTTATTAAAGAGTTTGAGCTGTATCCAGATGCTATTTTATTTATTGATGAAATTCATACCTTAATTGGAGCAGGAGCGACATTAGGGGGAAATATGGATGCGGCAAATCTTTTAAAACCTGTATTATCTTCTGGAACTATGCGATGTATTGGTTCGACAACTTACAGAGAATATCGCAAATTCTTTGAACAAGATCGTGCTTTAGAGCGTCGTTTTCAGAAGATTGATATTAATGAACCTTCTGTGACAGATGCGATTAAGATTTTGCAGGGGATGAAGCCTTACTTTGAAGATTTTCATCAGATTAAATATACAGATCAGGCGATGAAGGCATCCGTAGAATTATCTTCACGTTATATAATTGACCGTAGGTTACCTGACAAAGCAATTGATATTATTGATGAAAGTGGTGCAGCGCAAAAGCTTTTGCCACAAAAACAACGCAAGAAGAGTATAGGTGTTAAAGAAATTGAGGCGACTGTTGCTACAATTGCAAGAATTCCACCAAAAACAGTTTCTCGGAATGATCAGAAGATACTGAGTAAGCTTGAAAGAGAACTCAAACATGTTGTTTATGGTCAAGATCAGGCAATTTCCGTCTTAGTTTCATCCATAAAATTGGCGCGAGCAGGTTTACGCGAACCGGATAAACCAATAGGAAGTTATTTATTTTCAGGACCAACAGGTGTAGGAAAAACTGAAGTTGCAAAACAGCTTGCATCATCTTTAGGCATTGAATTATTGCGTTTTGATATGTCAGAATATATGGAACGGCATACGGTAGCACGTTTAATCGGAGCTCCTCCAGGTTATATAGGGTTTGATCAAGGAGGTCTCCTTACAGATGCAGTTGATCAGAAACCTCACGCAGTCCTATTGCTAGATGAGATTGAGAAAGCGCATCCAGAGTTATTTAATATTTTATTGCAGGTAATGGATTATGGTAGATTAACAGACCATAATGGTAAGAAAATTGATTTCCGCAATGTTATTTTGATTATGACAACCAATGCTGGTGCTTCAGATATGGCAAAATCAGCTATTGGATTTGGGAAAGTACATCGTGATGGTGAGGATATAGAAGCAATCAATCGATTATTTACACCAGAATTTCGTAATCGGTTAGATGCAATTATTCCGTTTGCACCTTTATCTCACTTAATCATCAATCAGATAGTGCAAAAATTTATTTTTCAGCTTGAAGCACAATTAGCTGATCGGGGAATTTGTTTTGAATTAAGCTCTTCTGCAACTTTATGGCTTTCCAATAAAGGATATGATTCTCAGATGGGAGCACGCCCATTAGGGCGTGTTATACAAGAATATATTAAAAAGCCATTAGCTGATGAAATTTTATTTGGAAAGTTACGTAACGGTGGCATCGTTCGCGTATTGACACAAAAATCAAATGGCAAAAAAGAAAGCTTACAGTTAGAAATTTCATCTTCCGATATATCTGTAGGCTCAAAGAAAAGTAAAATGGAAAATTTTACAAAAAAACGTTTAGGAAAAAAAAGCACAACAACTTAAGAGTGTGCTATAAGGCTTCTCGGATTTTTTTTGCATTCTCTTCAAGTATTTCTGTAGGCGTTATCATATCATTATGAGGGGTAAGTTCTATTCCCTCCATACGTGGTATAATATGGAAATGGAGGTGATAAACGGTTTGTTGACTAGCTGCTTCATTAAATTGCATGACAGTTATGCCATCTGCTTGAAAGGCTTTTTTGACGGCATTTGCAATTTTTTGAACAGCTTTAATAACAGGAAATAATGTTTCAGTATCTGCATCAAGTAAGTTTCTAGAGCCTTTTTTAGGAATGACTAGCGTATGACCTGGTGCCTGTGGCATGATATCCATAAATCCAATAACATCATCATCTTCGTAGACACGAACAGAAGGGATTTCATTGCGAATCAGTTTAGCAAAAATATTGTTATGGTCATAAGCTTGTTTCATACAAATATTTCCTTTTATCGTAAGTTTAAAATTTTAATTTAAAAACGAAAAAATGCAAGGTTTATCAGAGTGTAAGACAAAGAAGTATTTTGACTTCGGATATATTTAGGATGGTGCACTGTTTTAATGAAGGTTTAGATTTCTATGATAGCTTCAACTTCTACAGGAACATCCATAGGAAGAGAGGCAACACCAATAGCAGAACGGGCGTGTTTTCCAATTTCACCAAGGATATTGACGAATAAATTAGAAGCTCCATTGGCAACAAAAGGAATATCGGTAAAATGAGAATCTACAGCCACAAAAACAGTAATTTTTACCACACGTTTTATTTTATTTAAGTCACCTAGAGTTGCCTTGAGTTGAGCGAGAATATTGAGAGCGCAAGCTTCGGATGCTTTTTGGGCTTGTTCGCTATTCACAGCTGCACCAACTTTACCGATGGCTATTGGTTTTCCATTAATAAGAGGGAGTTGTCCAGAAATAAAGAGTTGATTGCCACTTTGTGAAGTGGTGATGTAATTGGCAAGGGGGGAGATTACTTCAGGAAGAGTGATTCCGAACTTCTCTAAGTTTTTTTCAATCATATTGGTCATAATTTAAACTCCATAGCTACTTTATGATATATTCATTGCATAATCTATTTTTTGATTTAAGGAAATGTGTGGTTAATTGAGAAATTAGCCTTTTTTGCCTTATTGTATGATGTTATGCAACGGGGATAAAGTTCGGAAGTTGGGAATGATTAGATCATTATTTATAATAATTTTATATATTGTTTTTTTATGTACTGCGAGAGCTGAAGAGCCTGTTTTTATTGTGCCTCATCGAGCAATTTATGATTTTCATCTCGATAGCGTTTCTCATGAAATGACAATTTCTGCGATGTCAGGGCGAATGGTTTACGAGCTTACTGGTTCGGCATGCCAAGGCTATAGCACACGTTTTCGCTTCATTAGCCGTGTTCACATTGAAGATATGCCGGTACGTTTGACGGATCAACAGACGACGAGTTATGAAACAGGAGACAGCCGTACATTTCGTTTTAATATTACAGATCAAGAGGGAGAAGAGGTTGCGCATCGTGCCGAGGGGGTCGCGGAGCGTACTCAAGATGGTATTACAGTTACCTTAAAAAAGCCAAAGGAAAAAGAGTATAAGCTCGCAATGGCTGAATTTCCAATGATGCAACTAAAAAATATCATCCGCCATGCAAAAGCAGGAGATCATTTTTACAATGTTACTGTATTTGATGGGACAAATAAAGCAGATAAAGTTATAAAAGAAAGTATCGTCATAGGGGAAAAGAAGACGCTTTTATCTGATAGCGAAACGGAAAAAGTTAGAAAATTGGATGAAGAAGAATATTGGCCTGTTACAATTTCTTATTTTGATGATGGAGAAAATAAAGATGGTTTGCCGGTTTATCGTAGCAGTTTTCTCTTACATGAGAATGGTGTCATGCGTGATCTTCATATAGATTATGGAACTTTTTCAGTGCGTGCAAAATTGAACAGTCTCGAATTCTTGGAACTTGGAAAAGATCTTAATGAATGTGAAAATGCAAATATTAAATGATTAAAGAAAATGACTTGAAAAAGAATCAAATATTAGTATGTTTGCGCTATTCCACACGCGGAGTCTGGGTGTTTGCAAATGATCTGTGAGAAAATTCTAGCAAGCATCCGCCGGTAGCAGGTCTTCCTGCTTTTTCCGCGGAGGTTGAACCGGAAAGGATAAGATTTATGGCACTACCCGATTTTACTATGCACCAGCTTTTAGAAGCCGGTGTGCATTTTGGTCACCAGACTCATCGCTGGAATCCAAAAATGACTCCCTATATTTATGGTCAGCGTAATAATATCCATATTATTGACCTCGCTCAGACCGTTCCACTTTTACACCAAGCGCTTAAACTTGTTTCAGATACTGTTGCGCGTGGTGGTCGTATTCTCTTCGTTGGTACGAAGCGGCAAGCATCTGACATTATCGCTGATGCGGCGAATCGTTCTGCCCAGTATTACGTTAATGCACGTTGGCTTGGCGGCATGCTCACAAACTGGAAAACGATTTCCAATTCGATACATCGTTTGCGAAAGCTTGACAAAATTCTTGCTGCTGAAGCGCAAGGCTTTACCAAAAAGGAACGTTTAAATCTTGAACGTGATCGTGAAAAGCTTAATCGTGCGCTTGGTGGTATTAAAGATATGGGTTCTGTTCCAGATCTTATCTTTGTTATCGATACGAATAAAGAAAATATTGCACTCCAAGAAGCAAAGCGTTTAGGTATTCCAGTGATTGCTATTATTGATACAAATTGTGATCCCGATGACGTAACACATCCAATACCAGGTAATGACGATGCTTCACGTGCAATTTCTCTTTATTGCGATCTTTTTGCCCGTGCTGCTCTTGATGGTATTGCACGCCAGCAAGGAGCAATGGGTATCGATTTAGGAGCTCAAGTTGATGCGCCTGTGGAGCCTGTTTTGGAAGAAAATACGGTTTCAGAAGTTTCTGAATAATATAAAACGCCTAATTAAGGTACTTTTATTGTCTAAAGAAGAAGTTATAGGCGTGCAGAGAGATTTTGCACGCTTTCACTGTTACAAAATAAAGAGGCAAATATGAGCATTACTGCTGCACAAGTAAAAGAACTTCGAGAACTATCTGGCGCTGGTATGATGGACTGTAAAGCCGCTCTAGCTGAAACGAGTGGTGATATGGAAGCTGCTGTTGATTGGCTTCGTAAAAAAGGAATAGCTAAAGCAGATAAAAAGGCTGGTCGTACAGCGGCTGAAGGATTAATCGGTGTCGTATCAAAAGATTTAAATGCGGTTTTGGTTGAGATTAATTCTGAAACAGATTTTGTTGCACGCAATGCCGGATTCCAAGACATTGTGCGCAATGTGGCAACTGCTGCTTTAGATACGCCAGGTGATGTTGAATCTGTTTCTGTTTCTCTTTATCCCGGTTCTGAGAAGACTGTAGAGCTTACGATTAAAGATGCAATTGGTACAATTGGCGAAAATATGACATTTCGTCGTTCCGCTAAATTGTCTGTTGAGAGTGGTGTTGTTGCGACTTATATACACAATAGTGTAGCTGATGGTCTTGGTAAGCTTGGTGTTTTGGTTGCGATTGAAACAACAGGAAATAAAGAGGCTGCTCTTGCTTTTGGTCGACAGGTTGCGATGCATATTGCGGCAACCAATCCGTTAGCGCTTACAGCGCAAGATGTTGATGCTGCTGCTGTTGAACGTGAAAAGGCGATTTTTTCAGATCAAGCACGTCAGTCTGGAAAGCCTGAAAATATCATTGAAAAAATGGTAGAAGGACGTATGCGTAAGTTTTTTGAAGAGGTTGTTTTGCTTTCTCAAGCTTTCGTTATGAATCCTGATGTGACTGTTGAGGCAGCTTTAAAGGATGCTGAAAAATCAATTGGTGCACCAGCAAAAATTACAGGCTTTATTCGTTTTGCATTAGGTGAAGGTGTGGAAAAAGAGGAGTCTGATTTTGCTGCAGAGGTTGCTGCTGCTGTAAAAGGCTAGTTATTGCAAACTCTTTATCAGAGATTTAAAATCATATCGTTGGTTGTAGAATCTCTGATGGGAACAATATAATTGTTGAGAGGGCGTCACATGAAAAAGGTGATGCCCTTCGTGATGTCAAAAGCAAAAAGTAAATGTGCTTTTGGGGAGATTATTAATGGCATTAGCACTTCCGTATAAACGTATTCTTTTAAAGGCTTCTGGTGAAGCTCTTATGGGGGGGCAGAGTTTTGGCATTGATGTTTCTGTTGTAGACCGTATTGCCGCTGATATTGCAGAAGTGCGCACAATGGGGATAGAGGTTGCGGTTGTTATCGGTGGGGGAAATATTTTTCGTGGCGTTGCTGTTGCTTCACATGGTGGGGACCGAGTGACAGGTGATCATATGGGAATGCTTGCAACCGCTATTAACTCTTTAGCATTGCGAACATCTTTGACAAAATTAGGGGTTGAAACTGTTGTACTCTCTGCGATTGCTATGCCACAAATTTGTGAAAGTTTCTCGCAACGTAAAGCAATAGCTTATATGAATCAGGGAAAAGTTGTTATTTTTGCGGGTGGTACAGGAAATCCATTTTTTACCACTGATTCTGCCGCTACTTTACGTGCAGCAGAAATTGGTGCGGATGTTCTTCTTAAAGGAACACAAGTTGATGGTATTTATTCAGCAGATCCAAAGATAGACCCTACGGCTAAGCGTTTTGATCAATTAACACATGTTGAAGTTTTGCAATGGGGATTATCTGTTATGGATTCAACGGCGGTCACTCTAGCACGTGAGAACAATGTACCGATTATTGTGTATTCCATTCATGAAAAGGGCGGTTTGGCTAAGGTCTTGAATGGAACAGGACGCTTTACAATAGTATCGGAATAAGGGTAAGCTTCAAAGGACAATTGAAGGAGACAGAAATATGAATGTTACATCAATTATGGATGATCTGAAACGTCGCATGGATGGTGCCATTACGGCTTTTAAACATGAATTAGGTGGTTTGCGAACTGGGCGTGCATCGGCCAGTTTATTAGAACCGTTGACCGTTGAATCTTATGGTTCTGTTGTGCACATAAATCAGGTTGCTAATATTTCTGTTCCAGAACCTCGGATGCTTTCTGTTTCTGTATGGGATAAAACGATGGTCGGAGCTGTAGAGCGCGCTATTCGCGATTCTGGTCTTGGTTTAAATCCCATAACTGATGGTACGAATTTACGTATTCCTTTGCCTGAGCTGAATGAAGAACGCCGTAAAGAACTTGTAAAAATTGCGCATCACTATGCAGAGCAAGCGCGTGTTGCTACACGTCATGTTCGTCGGGATGGTCTGGATAATTTGAAAAAGTTAGAAAAAGATGGTAAAATTGGACAAGATGAAGCCCATAGTTTGTCTGAAAAAGTTCAAAAACTCACGGATGAAACTATTGCTGATATTGATAAAATTTTAGCCGTAAAAGAATCTGAAATTATGCACGTTTAAGACGGTTTTGTCGCTAGAAAAAGGATGTTATGCTTCCCAGCCTGTAAATTTTTTCTAGGGATAATAGTAGGGAGTGGTGTGTTCTGTGATAGCAAGGTGTGATGCAGGAAGGTATTTTATCATTTTGATATGGGAGAGATTGATTTGAAAAGGTAGATGTTTTAATTTTTTAATCTGCGTGGTAAATTGTGCCCTTTTCTGGAAGACAGTATTTAACAGCATGGTGCGGGCTTTTAGTTGGGCACGTCTTTGTTAAACTGTATAATGAAAGCATTATTAGAAATTATTCAAATATTCTAAGATGAGGGTTGGGGACAGAATATAAAGCAAAAAAATAAGCCTAACCTTTCTCTTATATTTCCCATTATAAAACATGTGAGTATAATCGATCAAGCAGATGTTATGTGGCGTAATTCGTTTTTTAACGACGAATAGTTGATAGAAAAGTATTTTTACACGAAACCTATATTCGTTAATTTGTTTGGGGCAGAGGTAACGACTTTTTCACTTTATATTTGAGAAAATATTAAAAAATATTTTAGGATTAATCTTGACGAAGATTTTTGAAGCTGTTTTCATTGATTATTAGTCTCATAAGCGCTATTTTAGTAGACTGAATTGTTTATGATAAATTATAAGAGAAATTATACAAGTATGAAATGAAAATACTGCGTAGGGGAGTTTTTCTTGCGTCAATTTTAGAGCTTGTATTTTCTATTTTTATGGTTTGGATGTTGTTTTGTCTAATTTGGTTTATCGTGTTCTGACAGCTTTTGTTTTTGGCGTTATTGCGTTGTATCTAACATGGTTGGGAGGAAACTTCTTTTTTTTATTTGTATGGTGTATAGGCGGTTTTGTTCTTTATGAGTGGATGAGTATTACTAAAGAGAAATGGTGTGTTTTACAAAAAATATTAGCAAGTATCTTTTATTTAAGCTTTGGCTTCTTTTTAGTGTTGAGTGTATCTGCTTCATTGATTTTTTGTATTTTAATCGTTTTGGCTGCGGTGTTGGCTATTATATCTATAAAAAAGAGTGGTTGGGTTTTTTGTGGTTTTTTATATGCGTCTTTTCCTGTTGTTGCTCTATGCTTTCTACGGGATCATGAAATGTTGGGGTTCCAAGTTGTTATTTTCTTATTTACGATAGTGTGGGGAACAGATATTGGTGGTTATTTTATCGGACGTGCATTAGGAGGGCCTAAATTAGCACCACAATTTTCTCCTAATAAAACATGGTCAGGAGCACTTGGTGGTACATTTGTCGGAGTTTTCGGTGGTATATGGGTTGCTTTTGGATTTTTTGATATAAATTTAGCCAGCTTTTTTGTACCACTCCTTACACTTGTTTTGTCAATTGTTTCACAATTGAGTGATTTAGGGCAATCATGGCTCAAAAGACGATTTTCTGTCAAAGATTCTAGTTCTTTATTGCCCGGACATGGTGGTTTTATGGATCGTATAGATGGATTGGTAGGGGCAGCTTTTCTTCTTTATTTAATTGGTTCATTTATGTCTGGTATGGATGCGCCTTTTAATCTTTTTAGTATGATCTAATTGGGAGAAGATAGTTTGGAACTTTTAAATCATATTGTCACTATGGGTGGTTTTCTTTTAAGAAGTTTGAGTATTCTTTTCATCATTATGGTTATCATTTTTGTGCACGAATTTGGGCATTATCTTATTGGTCGGTGGTGTGGTATTAAGGCGTTAGTTTTTTCGCTTGGATTTGGACCAGAAATAGCGAGTTATACAGATAAGCATGGCACGAAGTGGCGTTTAGCACTTATCCCCTTAGGAGGTTATGTAAAATTTGTTGGGGATGAGGAAAAAATCGATACGCAATCATCCCAATCATCTCTGATTGCTGAGGGTTCATTTGCTAGTGCGCATGCTTGGAAGAAAGCAGCAACTGTTTTTGCCGGCCCTTTCTTCAATGCTCTTTTTACTGTTGTTATTCTAACATTTTTTTTCTTTATCTATGGTCGTGTAGCCATTGAGCCCGTTGTTGGTTCTTTGGTAAAAGATAGCCCTGCTCTTCAAGCCGGTTTGGAATTAGGGGATCGTTTTGTTGAAATGGATGGACGACGGGTTAAAAGCTTTGAAGATTTGATGAATTATGTAGCTTTTCACGGAAGAGAACCCATAGAGTTTAAAATAGAACGCATGGGGCGAGTCTTTACAACGATGATTACCCCGAAAGTCGTTGAGCGAGATGATGGATTTGGTAATCGAACACGAAGTGCTATGATAGGTGTAGGTGTTCCTGTTGATTTAAATAATCCTGCACATTTAGATCCAGCTTATATAAAACATATTCGCTATGGTTTTGTAACGGCTGTAAGAGAAGCGTCAGACCGTACTGTGTTTATCGCCACTCAAACCGTTCTTTTTATGAGTCGTTTAATAGGAGGCAAAGAGGATCATTGTCGGCTAAGTGGACCTTCTAAAACCGTTAAAATTGCTTGGAAAGTGAGCGAGACAGGTTTTATCTCTTTGTTGAATTTGGCAGCTTTTCTTTCAATAAGTGTTGGGCTTATTAACCTTTTTCCGATTCTACCGCTTGACGGTGGGCATCTTTTATTGCATGTCATTGAGGTCATTACAGGGAGGAGAATATCTGCTAAAATTCAGGGAATCGTTTTTCGTTTAGGTTTTTCCATTCTTCTCCTTTTTATGATCTTTGTCTTTTTTAATGATTATTTTTGTTGGTTTAGCTAATTAAATTATGGAAAAAGCTTTATAAATTAAGTAATAATAGCGAAAACAAATTGAAGGTTGTTTACCATGTCTACAAAATGTTGTGGCGTTGTACATTATAATGAGTAATTAAGGAATGAAAAGTCTCGCTGTAAAAAGGTTGTTATGGCAGTTAGCTTTTTAAGGCATCATGTCCGAGGAACAAGAGTAAGGTAAAAAAACCAATGACTACGAATTCAAAGTTTTTAAATGCAGCATCTATATTGGTGTTAAAGATGGGGATGATTGCCCCAGCAACGGTTTTTATGTCAATTGCTGCGGTTGGAGAAATACAAGCGTCTGTAGTCCGCTCTATTGAGGTTCGTGGGAATAAGTTTGTAAGTTCTCAAGCGATTCGAGACAATATGGGGATTAAGGTTGGGCAGGGGGTTTCCAGTGGTGATGTTGATAATGCTGTAAAGAACCTTTTCGAATTGGGTTTATTTTATGATGTTAAAATAAATCCGGTGGGTGATAAATTGATTGTATTCGTAAAAGAATATGAGGTTGTCAATCAAATATTGTTTCAGGGAAATAAATCTTTTAAAGACCCAGATCTTAAGCGGTTTATTTCTTTAAAACCGAATGAGCCTTTTAATTCTGCTAAGCTTTCTGCTGATATAAATACAATTCGTGAAGCTTATAAAACTCTTGGTCGTAATAATATCACTGTTAACGTTCAAACGATTAACCTTGGAAAAGGGCGGGTTAATGTGGTATTTAATGTTGTTGAAGGGAAAAAAACAAAGATTGGTGATATCACTTTTAAGGGAAATAGTGTCTTTGGAAGTCGCCGTTTGCGTGATGTGATTTCAACAAAAACTTCAGGAATTTTTTCGAAGTTGTTGGGGGGTGATGTTTACAGTGAAGAGCGCCTCGCTGTTGATGAAGAAGCTTTACGTCGCTTTTATTATAACCGTGGTTATGCAGATTTTCGTGTAGTCTCTTCTAAAGCAACTTTTGATGCAGCAAGCAATACGTATAAAATTTCTTTCGTTCTTGATGAGGGGGCGCTCTATAAAATTAGCGATATTCAGGTTGAAAGTGATGTTGATGGAATTGACGTTCAATCTGTGAAAAGGGTGCTTAAAACCCAGCCAGGTGATATTTATAGTGCAGAAGATATTGAGCAGTCTGTTGCAATTATTAATAACAAGGTTGCTGATTCGGGATATGCTTTTGCTAAAGTTGAACCGCGGGGAAATCGTAATCTAGCAAATCATACAATTTCAATTTTATATAATATTGAACAGGGTACACGTGCTTATATTCAGCGTATTGATATACGTGGCAATGAGAAAACACGTGATTACGTCATTCGCCGTGAGATTGATTTAAACGAAGGAGATGCTTACAATCAAACTTTATTACAGCGGGCAAAACGTCGTCTAGAAAGTTTAGGTTTCTTCAAAGCCGTTAATATTTCAATGGTTCCCACAGATCAATCTGACCAAGTTATTTTGGTAATAGATGTCGTTGAAGCTTCAACAGGAGATCTCTCTCTTTCTGGAGGGTATACAACAGGGGGAACAAGTCCTGGTATGTCACTTGAAGTTTCTGTTACTGAACGTAATCTTGGGGGACGTGGTCAATATGTTCGTTTAGGATTAGGTGCGGGGCAAGAGAAATCTCGTAATTATAATTTGTCATTCGTTGATCCTTATTTCTTAGGGTATCGTTTATCTGCTGGCGTTGATGTTTTTCGTAGTACTTATCGTGCTGATAAAGCCTATGATGTACGACAGACAGGTGGATCGTTGCGGTTTTCGTTACCTATTAATAATCAATTATCTGCTAATGTAGCTTATTCTTATGTGCAGGAAGAATATGATTTTGGCGGAGAGTATGATTTTGACAAAGAGAGTGACATAATAGAATTATATGGGAAATATTCTGGTGCGATTGTTCAAGCTGCAAAAAACAGCCCTTGGAAACGTTCATCAATTAGTTATGGTTTCACCTATAATACGATTGATGATATGAGATCCCCCCATGATGGGTGGTACGTGCATCTTCTTCAGGAATATGCAGGGCTTGGTGGACGTGCAAAGTTCTTGAAGACCACGGGTAAGGCGATGATGTACAAGACTCTTTCTGAACAGAAGGATATTGTTGGTTTGCTTTCCTTTGGCGGTGGTTATATCCACGGAATGGGCCGAGATGGTGTTCGTATTTTCGATATGTTTAAAGTAAATTCTGATATGATTCGAGGGTTCAAATATAATGGAATAGGTCCGCGTCAGGTTTCCAGTAAGGGTGAGGTTTATTTCTTGGGGGGAACGACATATATGAATGCGACTGCTGAAGTACAGTTTCCTATCCCTGTTGTGCCTGAAGGATTCGGGTTGCGCGGTGCTTTATTTGCGGATATTGCCACGCTTTATGGCAATAATTATAAAGCCGTTTTTAAGGGTGAACCGCCTGTTACCAATACCAAAAGTGCTTGGCGTTCATCTGCAGGTGTAAGTTTGATGTGGGATTCTCCGTTTGGTCCTTTGCGTTTTGATTATGCTTGGCCAATAACGAAGCAGGAAGGTGATCGTTTGCAACAATTGAACTTTGGTATTTCTACGAAGTTCTGATTTGAGCGATTTTAAGAAGGAAAAACTTGAAGAGAATAGCTTAAGCTGGGAGAGAAAGTGTTTTGATGGCGGATACATTTTTTTTTACGCCGTCCCGACGATTGACAGTTGCAAATGCTGCTGAGTTGACGGGTGCAAAGCTTCTTAATCCAGAGTTTTCTCATAAAGTTATCAATACTCTTTCTTCACTTGAGAGTGCTGTGGAAGGTTCTCTTGTTTTTGTAGAGCATCGGAAGTTTTCTGATGCTTTACTGGACAGTTCTGCTGTTGCTGTTTTTTGTACGAATGAGATTGTTTTTAAAGTTCCCGAAACTATGGCAATTTTGGTGACATCCACACCACAGCGTGACTTTGCTCAGATTGGTCGTATTTTGTTTCCAGATTCTGTCAAGCCAATGTCTTGGTTGGGACAGAAGGGAATTTCATCGCATGCGCATATTCATCCAACGGCTAAGTTGGCACATGATGTGTGTATTGAAGCGGGAGCTGTTATTGGTAGAAATGTTGAGATTGGTGCAGGAACTCTTATTTCATCCACAGCTGTTATCGGTGAAAACTGCCGTATTGGATGTGACTGCTATATTGCTCCTAAGGTAACAGTTCAGTGTTCTATAATAGGTGATAAGGTTCAGCTTTATCCTGGTGTTTGCATTGGGCAAGATGGTTTTGGTTATGTTGGGGGTGTTTCTGGAATCGAGAAAATTCCACAGCTTGGTCGCGTTATTATTGAGGATGGTGTAGAAGTTGGTGCGAACACGACAATTGATCGTGGAACATTTCAAGATACTGTTATTGGTGAAGGAAGCAAGATTGATAATCTTGTACAAATTGCCCACAATGTAAAAATTGGCCGCTATTGTCTTATTGCCGCTCAATGTGGCATTGCGGGAAGTACATCTATAGGGGATATGTCTCAGCTTGGTGGAGGTGTTGGAGTAGCCGATCACATCATAATAGGTAAATCTGTTCAGATTGCTGCTCGTAGTGGTGTTATGAATGACATTCCGGATGGAGAAAAATGGGGAGGTAGTCCAGCTCGACCATTTAAACAATGGTTTCGTGAAGTGGCGGCGTTGCGCAGTATGGGAAAAGTTAAAAAGGAGAAACGCTGATATGATCAGCAATGAAAAGACTAAAAACTTAGAGGTTGTCGATATTGAAAAACTATTATCAATATTACCGCACCGTTATCCATTTTTATTGATTGATCGTATCGTTGATATTGATGGTGAACAAGGAGCTATTGGTATTAAAAATATAACGATTAATGAGCCGCATTTTACGGGACATTTTCCCGCAAAGCCTGTTATGCCTGGAGTTTTGATTTTAGAAGCTATGGCACAAACGGCAGGAGCAATAGCACTTTTAAATTTAGGCAATAAGAAAACAAATTTAGTTTACCTTATGACGGTTGATAAGGCAAAATTTCGCAAGCCGGTTATGCCTGGTGATCAGCTCAAGATTCATGTTCAGCTTTTGAAAAAAAGATCTGGTATGAGACGTTTTTCGTGTGTTGCAAAAGTAGAAGATGTCCGCGTCGCTGAAGCTGAAATTGCTGCGATGATTGTTGAAGAAGAATAAACGATATTTGATGGGAATTTAAAAATGTCCGGTACGAAAATCCATCCAACTGCTCTTGTGGAGAAGGGAGCGCAGCTTGGTGAGAATGTACGCGTTGGACCATTTTGCCATATTAGTTCAGAGGCTGTTATTGGTGATGAATGTAGTTTGACAAGTCATGTTGTAATAATGGGAAAGACAACGTTAGGAGCTAAGAGTAAAGTATTTTCTCATGCCGTTTTAGGAGCAGATCCGCAAAATAATAAACATAAAGGAGGGGCTACAACTCTTTTTATTGGTAAGAATTGTACGATTCGTGAAGGTGTAACAATGCATAGGGGTTCCGATTCGAGTATAGGAATGACAGTTGTTGGTGATAATTGCCAATTTTTTTGTTATGCGCATATCGCTCACGATTGTTATGTAGGCAATCATGTAACATTTGCCAATAACGCAATGATTGCTGGTCATGTTACTATTGGTGATTATGTGATTATCGGTGGTGGTGCTGCTGTTCATCAATTTGTTCGTGTTGGACATCATGCATTTATCGGCGGCGTATCTGCCCTGGTTGGTGATCTGATACCTTATGGAACAGCTGTTGGTGTGCAGGCAAAACTTGCTGGCCTCAATATTATTGGTATGAAGCGTGCAGGACTTGAGCGTCAAGATATTCATGCACTCCGTCATGCGGTTGCCATGCTTTTTGATCATAGCAAACCCTTTAAAGAGCGTATCAGTGATGTTGCTTCTTTCTATTCTTCTTCTCAATCTGTTTCTGAAGTTGTTAATTTTATTAAAGAAGAAGGAAAGCGTTTTTATTGTACACCAAAATTTGAAGGTGATAGAATAAAAGAACATAAGGATTAAAAATGCCTATTTGGGGAGCCAGAAGTTTTCTTTCCGGCCGTACTGCTATTATAGCAGGAAATGGTGTTCTACCGATTACCGTTGCGCAGACTCTTGAGAAGAATGGAGAAAATCCTTTTCTTGTTCTTTTGCGTGGTGAGGCAGATTCTGTTCTTTATCGCTATGAGCATTGCGAGCTATCAATAGTAGAGTTAGCACGACTCGTTAAAATTTTAAAAGAGGCTGGTGTATATAATGTTGTTTTGGCAGGTGGTGTGAAAAAGCGTCCACTTCTTAAACAATTGCGACTGGACTGGACAACATTTTTAGCTCTTCCTAAGTTAATCCGAGCTTTGAAGAGGGGGGACGATGCGTTATTAAAAGCTTTTATACGGGTTATTGAAACGTATGGTTTTCGCGTTGTTGGTGCTCACGAAATAGTCCCAGACCTTTTAGCTCCCATAGAATTTAATTTAACAGTGCGGCGTGCTACTCCAAAAGAGAAAAAAGATATTTTTTTAGCAGCAGAAGCAGCAAAGCTTTTAGGTCAATTAGATATCGGGCAAGCAGTTGTGGCTATCAATGGGAGAGTGGTTGCACTGGAGGGTGCAGAGGGAACTGATAATATGCTGTGGCGGGTTTGTGAAATGAGAGAAAGAGGGCAAATTCCCCTTAAAGGTGGCATTCTTGTAAAATGTGCAAAACCACAACAGGATAATCGCGTTGATTTACCATCAATTGGGCCCGCGACAATAATGAATGTTGCAAAGAGTGGCTTATCTGGTGTTGCGGTGGAGGCAAATAGAAGTCTAATATTATCGGTGAAAACAACAGTAGAAAAAGCCAACAAATATTCTCTATTTATAGAGACATTTGAAAGGTTTGGTCATGAATAATTGTTCCTTAAAGATTGCTGTGGTTTCAGGTGAGGAATCTGGTGATTTACTTGGGGCAGATTTGATTTCTTGTTTATCACAACAAACAGGGTGCAATATTCATTTGATTGGTGTTGGGGGGAGGCATTTAAAGGCATTAGGTTTAAAAAGCTTTTTTGATTCCCATGATATTGCTTTAATAGGTTTGAAGGAGGTGTTGAAAAAACTACCATTGTTGTTGCTACATATTCGCAATTTATCCAAATTTATTGCACAAGAACAACCTGATTGCCTCATTATTATTGATAGTCCTGATTTCACGCATCGTGTTGCAAAAAAGGTGCGCGTTTTAGCGCCCTCTATTCCTATTATTAAATATATTGCACCAACCGTTTGGGCATGGAGGCCAGAACGTGCAAAAGCTATGTGTGGATTTGTTGATCATGTTTTAGCGGTTTTTCCTTTTGAAGAAAAGATTATGCAAGATTTGGGAGGCCCTGCCACAACCTATGTTGGACATCGTCTTTTAACATATCCTCCCCTTTTGAGAGTTCAATCAGAAAAAGAGTGCCAATTAAAACAAAGAAATTTGATCGATGCACAAAAATCATCTCCTAGATTAGTTATTCTGCCAGGATCACGCAATTCAGAAATTCGTTCCTTAATGCCTATTTTTCAAGAAACAGTAGAGATTCTTGTACAACGTATTCCTCATTTACGTATTATTTTACCAACCTTACCTCATTTGGTAGATAGAATCCGTGACTTTGTGCAAGGCTGGAAAAGCAAGATAGAAATTGTAGTTGGTGAAGATGAAAAATGGCGTGCTTTTGCACAAGCAGATGTTGCACTTGCTGCACATGGAACTGTTTCACTTGAATTAGCGTTAGCAAAAATCCCTATGGTTCTTTGCTATAAACTTGATCGCTTTTCTAAATTATTTATTTTTCCTAAAATGATGTTATGGAGTGCTGCTCTTCCCAATATTATTGCTGATAAGCCTATTGTACCGGAATATTTGAATGAATTTCTACGCCCAGGCATGTTAGCAAGACAAGTAGAACAACTTTTGTATAATCCTTTAATACGACAGGCACAACTTGATTCCTTTGAGATGCTAGAACAGAAAATGAAAACTGAAGTGCCATCGGGGGATGTTGGCGCACAAACAATTATCACTCTTTTAAAAAGCAGGAATAAAATTGTATAAATAAAGCAATATTTTAATGATTAATATTTAATTTTAGCAAGAAAATTACAAGCACGTTGGCTTTTAGGATTGGTAAAAAATTCTTCAGAGGCTGCATCTTCAATAATTTTTCCATTTTCTAGAAAGAGTATTCTTTCTGAGACTTTACGTGCGAAGCCCATTTCATGGGTAACACAAAGCATTGTGATTCCTGTATCGGCCAATCGAGCCATCACTTCCAAAACTTCTCCCACACTTTCTGGATCAAGAGCAGAGGTTGGTTCATCAAAAAGCATGACTTCAGGTTCCATACAAAGTGCACGGGCAATCGCAACACGTTGTTGTTGCCCACCAGAAAGTTGTAAAGGATATTTTTCACAGTGTTTTTCAATACCAACATGCGTTAAGTAACGAATTGCCCGTTCTTGCGCTTGTTTTTTGGAAAGCCCTTGAACTGTCATGGGTGCTAAAATACAATTTTGTATAACGCTCATGTGGGGAAATAAATTAAAGTTCTGAAAGACCATTCCTATCTTACGAAGAACATTTTTTTGTTGTTGCATAGGAGCAGTATGGATATCAACGTTATGGATACAGATTGAACCTTTTTGTGCTTGTTCTAATTGATTAATACAACGAATTAACGTTGATTTTCCTGATCCGGATGGTCCACAAATAACGATATGTTCACCAGCTTGAACATTAAGGTTGATATCATGTAGGACCTGAAAGTTTCCATACCATTTATTTAGATTTCGAATAGAGATCACAGGGTTTTCACTGTGAGAGATCGATTTATTATTTTTCAAATTCATCTTATTTTATTCTTTCATGGATGAAGAACTTGATTAATTCAACATTTTGGTTTGGTAAAGTTTTTTATGATCATTTTATTTACCGTAAATATCGAGTGAGGCGTTGCTCGATAAAAACAATAAAACGATGAATGAGTTCAACGATAAAGAGATAGATAAGAGCAGCCCAAACGTAAACTTGAAAATCGAAAGTCCGTGAATAAGTGAGTTTAGCAACCCCCATTAAATCATAAACAGTAATAAGTGAGGCAAGAGCACTGGATTTAATCATTAAAATCAACTCATTTCCTAGGGGGCGTAATGCTACAATCATTGCTTGTGGAAGAATAACTCTAAAAAATGTGACAGAGTTGCTTAAACCTAAAGCTTTTGATGCTTCACGTTGTCCAGTTGTTACGGATAGAAAACTTCCTTTAAAAATCTCAGATTGATAGGCAGCAGAATTGAGTGTAAAAATAAAAAGACAACAATACCATGCGTTTTGAAAAAACCACCATAGCCCCACTTGTTGCCATAAACTGTTCATTGAACCAAGCCCATAATAAAAAAGAAAGAGTTGAGCTAATAAAGGAGAGCCACGGAAAAAATAGACATAAGCATTTGCAAAATATTGTAAAAATGTATTCTTTGATAGACGTGCAAAAGCGATAAGCATACCAAGAAAAAGACCTAGAGAACAAGAAATAGAAACAAGCTCAACAGTAACAATGAAGCCATTAATAAATTTTGGTCCATAATGACTTAAAAGATCAGGATTAAAAAGAAAATAAAGCCACTCAGGAATCATTGACCTAGCACCTTTTTATAGCCTATTTGAGTGTATGTTTCTAAATGGCGTAGGATTGCAGTAAAAAACGCTGAAAATAACAAATAGAGTAAGCATGCTACAAAATAAAATAGCATGGGTTTATTGGTAGCAGCGACAGCTAGATTCGTTTGTCGCATGAGGTCAACAAGCGCGATGGTGGAAACAAGGGATGTATCTTTCAGTAAAGTAAGCCAATTATTAGAAAGTCCTGGCAAGGCATTTCGGATGAGCTGAGGAAAGACAATACGAAAAAATGTGGTTGACCGTGAAAGTCCTAAAGCTTTAGCTGCTTCATATTGACCTTTATCAAAAATATTAAATGCTCCAAGCCAAACTTCACAAGAAAAAGCTGCAAGAACCATACTAAGAGCAAGAACACCAGCAACAAAAGCATTGATACTGAACATGATTTCAAAATTAAAATAGTCAAATAAATTTTGAATAAGGCTTTGTAATCCGTAGTAAACTAAAAACAAAGTTAAAAGCTCTGGGAGCCCACGAAATATTGTTGAAAAGAGGCGTGCCATAGCTTTGGCCATCTTAATATTGGATCGAATCATCACTGCATTGAGAAGTCCTAGAGGAAATCCTAGAAGGCCACAACATAATGCCAATGACAAAGTCATTCCTGCACTGGAAAGTATAACCACTCCCCATCCACCATTGCTAAATGATAGCAATGCTAAATTTTCAATCATCCTTGTGTTCCTCATGAAAGAGTTAGATAATATTTTTTATCAATAACCAGCGGGTTTCATTCAAATATTATATTGATATTTAATAAACATCACCTGTAAAATACTTTCTCATAATTTTTTCATAAGTTCCATCCAAACGGATTTCTTTTAGCGCCTTATTGAATTTATTTTTAAGATCATTATTATTTTGACGGACTGCAATTGCAATAGGAAATCTTGTTTCTTCTAGAGTTCCCAAGAGGAGACAGCAATCTTTTCCTTCATTTTTAAGCCAATTTAATGCTTGTAATTTATCAACAATAATCACATCAAGTCGATGATTTAAAAGGTCACGATTTACTTCTATTGTGGAAGGATAGAGTTTGATTTTTACCTCTTCAGAGGCATAATGATCTTCTGCATAGAAAGCTTGTGTTGTATTTGATTGCACACCAAGATTTTTGCCTTTAAAATCTTTTGTCGAGATTTCTTTAATTCCCGAAGCTTTGGTAACAATAACAGCCAGTGCTGTATCGTAGTAAGGATCTGTGAAGTCAATTTTTTGTAAGCGCTCTTGTGTGAGAGAGAGGGAAGCAATGATCGCATCATATTTTTTTGCAATAAGTCCAGGGATCATTCCCTCGAAGTCTTGTGTAACAATAGTACACTCAACATTCATTTTTTTACAAAGTGCATAAGATATATCAATATCAAGTCCCTGCAATTTATTATTTGAGTCAATATAACTAAAGGGAGGGTAGGTGCCTTCACTCGCAATTCTTAATGTTTTCGCATCAGCCAATTGGGTGAATAGTACGGCGCTTATTATAAGAGCTCCTGCTAATAATTTCATGATGTTCTCCTATTGGATAAGCGGGCAAATATGAGATCATTATGTTTTTATAATCTGTAAGCTTTTTGGGAGCAATTCAAAAATTTACTGATGTTTATTTTAGATTATTATGTTGGATATTATTACCAAAAAATTATCTTTTTTATTGATAAAAAAAGAATAAATATCTTATTGATTGTATGACAAATCAATTTTCACGAAATGATTGATTTGAATCATTTCATGGGTAAAAACTGAAGATTTTTCGTGAAAATAAGGCTACTCAATTTGAACATAAAGAAAAAATTAGATTTTGATAAATGTAAATTTTCTTATAAAAATGCCGAATTTCCAATTACACTTGCATATAAAGAGTTTAAAATACTCCTTAAATATACAGATTGAATTTTAATTCATAGTGACATCTAATCGATATCGAAAGTAAAATATTTTCTCATAATTTTCTCATAGGTTCCATCGGCGCGGATTTCTTCTATTGCTTTATTAAAACTGTTTTTAAGATCATTATTATTTTGACGGAGTGCAATTGCAATAGGAAATTTTGTTTCTTCTAGAGTTCCTAAGAGGAGACAGCAATCTTTTCCCTCATTTTCAAGCCAATTTAATGCTTTTAACTTATCAAAGATGATGATATCAAGCCGATGGCTTAAAAGGTCACGATTAACTTCTGTTGCTGTAGGATAAAGTTTGATATTCACTCCTTCAGAGGCATAATGATCTTCTGCATATGCAGCTTGTGTTGTATTCGATTGTACTCCAAGATTTTTACCTTTAAAGTCTTGTGTCGAGATTTCTTTAATTCCCGAATTTTTGGTAACAATAACAGCGAGTACAGTGTTGTAGTAAGGATCTGTAAAATCA
The DNA here is from genome assembly GCF_042194715.1 of Bartonella sp. CM120XJJH. Taxonomy (NCBI): domain Bacteria; kingdom Pseudomonadati; phylum Pseudomonadota; class Alphaproteobacteria; order Hyphomicrobiales; family Bartonellaceae; genus Bartonella; species Bartonella sp. CM120XJJH. The sequence continues at coordinate 41,568 of NZ_JBHINE010000009.1, forward strand.
ATTTTTTGTAAGCGCTCTTTTGTAGGAGAAAGGGAAGAAACGATAGCATCGTATTTTTTTGCAAGAAGACCGGGAATCATCCCCTCGAAATCTTGTGTGACAATAGTACATTTAACATTCATTTTTTTACAAAGCGCATAAGATATATCAATATCAAACCCTTGAAGTTCGTTATTTGAGTCAATATAACTAAATGGTGGATAAGAAGCATCGCTTGCAATTTTCAGCGTTTGAGAATTGGCCGATAGGGTAAACAGTGTCGCGCTTATTATAAGAGCTCCTGCTAATAATTTCATTATGTTCTCCTATTAGATAAGCTGGCAAATATGAAACCATCATGAGTTTTTATAATCTGTAAGCTCTTTTGGAGCAATGTAAAAAATTTATCTTTGTTCATTTTGCTACCATTATGCTGGATATCATTATCAAAAAAATGATTTATTCTTATCAAGTATGGGAATAAAAAATACAGGAAAGAAGGTCACCTTTTGTTGATTATATGATGATTTTTAATAATTTTATTTAAAAATCAATAATTTATCTTTAAAGAAAAACGATCAACTTAAATACGAAGAAAATTTCAGCTCTTAACAGGACAAAATGTAAAGTATTTTTATTCTAATCTACTTGAAGAGAGATAAGAAGTTTTGGCATCTTAGAGAAGCACTTAATATAAGCCTTTTGCAATTTTATCTGGAGAAGATAGAAAGAAAAATTCTGACATTGCTAGATTTTAATCTGTAATAAGGCTTTTAAACATGAGGGAATGATAGGGAATACATTTCCATTAAAGATAATGAGGATTACAAGGTAAATTTTTATGATGATGTTATCTCTGTAGAAAGAGTTTAAAAATCACGTTTTATAAAAATTCTTAAAGGATGTTTTTTATCACTCTCAATAAAGCTTCAGTAAATTGAAGCTTTATTGATTTCTTTTTTTAATTTGCACGTTCATCTATAGGAACATAGTCACGCATAGCATAGCCTGTGTAGAGTTGTCGAGGACGACCAATTTTTTGTGCAGGGTCTTCAATCATTTCTTTCCATTGTGCCACCCACCCGACACTGCGCGCCAATGCAAAAAGGACAGTAAACATCTCAGTTGGAAAACCTAGAGCTTTTAATGTAATGCCGGAATAGAAATCAACATTGGGATAAAGCTTTTTCTCAATAAAATATTCATCACTTAAGGCAATGTTTTCAAGTTCTATTGCAATATCAAGAAGCGGGTCATCTTGAATGTTGAGTTCTTTTAAAACTTTATGACAGGTTTTTTGCATGATTTTTGCGCGTGGATCATAATTTTTATAGACGCGGTGCCCAAAGCCCATAAGGCGGAAAGGATCATTTTTATCTTTTGCACGTGCAATAAATTCAGGAATTCTTTTAATAGAACCTATTTCTTGTAGCATTTTTAGACATGCTTCATTGGCACCACCATGTGCTGGTCCCCAAAGGCATGCAACACCTGCTGCAATACAGGCAAACGGATTAGCACCCGAGGATCCAGCAAGACGTACAGTAGATGTAGAAGCATTTTGCTCATGATCTGCATGAAGGATAAAGATTTGATCCATCGCCCGAGCAAGCACGGGGTTTATCTTATATTCTTCACAAGGAACAGCAAAGCACATATGGAGGAAATTTGCGGCATAACTAAGATCATTACGTGGATAAACAAATGCTTGTCCAATACTGTATTTATAGGCCATAGCAGCAAGCGTTGGAACTTTTGAGATAAGACGAACGGAAGCAATCATTCTCTGGTGAGGATCTGTAATATCAATAGAGTCGTGATAAAATGCAGACATAGCGCCAAGGCAGGCAACCATGACGGCCATAGGATGAGAATCACGACGGAAGCCGTGGAAAAAACGTGAAAACTGTTCGTGTACCATGGTATGCTGCATAATACATCGATCAAATTCATTTTTTTCTTGCTGTGTTGGGAGTTCTCCATAAAGTAAAAGATAACAACTTTCGAGAAAGTCTCCTTTCTCAGCTAATTGATCAATAGGATAACCACGATAAAGCAATATGCCTTTATCACCGTCGATATAAGTAATTTTTGATTCACAAGAAGCTGTTGAAGTAAAACCAGGATCATAAGTAAAAATATCGGTTTTTTTGTAGAGAGAAGCAATTTCAATGACCTCAGGTCCAATCGTACCTTTACGCAAGGGAAGCTCTACTTTTTTATCATTCACAATAATATATGCGTTACTCTCAGACATTCGGTATTCCTTTCAGATCCTTCACTTCTAAAAATTAAGACTCTGCTTCATCAGAGTGGGGGATGTATAACTGAAGCTTTTCTTACTTATATTAAGGGTAGATTGCCTCCAAAAGTGAGTACATGCAATCTAAAAATATTTCCTTATTGAGCATTATTACTCAATAAAAAATGTATTTCAATGATATAACATAAAAAACTCTTTTAGGGGGCGTTGAGATATCTGTATAGATCCATATTTGAGGAAATATACTCAGTACACATCATGGGCGATAAGTTGGTCCTTGATGCGATGAAGAGATTCATCGCGTCCTAATAAAATAAGAACATCCAAAACACCTGGTGATGTTGCACATCCTGTAAGAGCTGCGCGAAGTGGTTGGGCGATAGATCCAAATTTGAGATTCTGTGTTTGTACACAAGAGCGAAGTATTTCATCCAGGTTTTTTGTATCCCAAGAGGGGCAAGCTTTCAGGGCAAGATAAAGATCGTTTAAAATGGTGCGTCCATTTTTATCTAAGAGCATTTGTGCTTTTTCATCAAGTTGTAAAGGTCGTTGCGTAAAAATGAAGGAGGCATTGTCAATCAGTTCGCACAGTGTTTTTGAACGTTCTTTCAAATGCGGGATTGCTTTTAAAAATTGAACACGGCGTTTTTCATCAAGTCTTTCAATAATTTGTGCTCCCCTATCGATTTCTGGTAGAATATTAAGAGCGGCATCAAAAAGTTCTTGATCATTACTCATGCGCATATAGTGTCCGTTGATGGAATCGAGCTTTTTGAGATCAAAACGAGCAGCACCTTTGTTAATATCCTCAATGTCAAACCAAGAAATCATATCTTTAAGTGACATCAGTTCGTCATCACCATGACTCCAACCTAAACGGACAAGGTAATTGCGCAAAGCAGCAGGAAGATATCCCATTATCCGGTAGGCATCAACACCGAGTGCACCATGTCGCTTTGATAATTTTGCACCGTTTTCACCATGGATAAGAGGAATATGGGCCATAACAGGGATATCCCACCCCATTGCATTGAAGATAATTGTTTGGCGTGCTGCATTTGTAAGATGATCATCACCGCGTATAATATGTGTTACACCCATATCATGATCATCAACGACAACAGCATGCATGTAGGTAGGCGAGCCGTCAGAGCGCAAAATAATAAAATCATCTAGATCTTTATTAGGGAAGCGAACGTCACCTTGGACTCGGTCATGCACAATTGTTTCTCCATCTTGTGGAGCCTTGATACGAATAACAGGCTTAACACCTTTAGGAGCTTCAGAACAGTCACGGCCCCGCCAACGTCCATCGTAACGTGGTGGGCGCCCTTCTGCACGAGCTTTTTCACGCATTTCAGCTAACTCTTCAGGTGAAGCATAACAATAATATGCTTTGCCGTTTTTGACCAACTGTTCGGCGATTTGGCGATGACGTTCAGAACGTTCAAATTGCGAAATAGGGGCGCCATCATAACTAAGCCCCATCCAGTGTAACCCATCTATAATAGCTTTTACAGCTTCTTCTGTTGAGCGCTCTCGGTCTGTATCTTCAATTCGTAAAAGCATTTTTCCACCGGTATGTTTTGCATAAAGCCAATTAAAAAGAGCAGTACGAGCACCACCAATATGAAGGAAGCCAGTAGGTGAAGGGGCAAAACGAGTAATAACAGACACGAATATTTTCCTTTAAACTAAGATATTACTTATGGAATTTTATAGAAAAGTCATGTTAACATAAGTGATGGGGTGTGCAATAGCCGTATTGCGAGTTAAAGTGGGGGACGGATGTTTTATAAAAGTAAAGTTAAAGAGGGTTTATCCGAAAAATCTGTTACAGAAAGAAAAAAGCCATGCCAAATAGGGCAAAGTGTTTTTTCTGAATATGATGATACAAAGAACAGCAGTTATAACCAACAAAAACTTTTTTTATTGACACTCTTAAAAGGAATAATCATTTTTTTTCGCAAATGGTTAGAAGATTGTATCAGTAAAGAAGTTTCTTTTGGTATCCTTTTTTCGCTGATTTTAGTCTTTTTTGCCCTAGGAATTATTTTCTATTTTCATTTAGAGTGGGAACCAAGTTGGGGACAATTGGGGGCGTTGGTCAGTATTTTTCTGGGAATATTCTATGTGGTACGTTTTTATCGAAAAATATGGATTCCCGTGGGATTTTTGTTTTGTATTATATTAGGTTCTTTAGCGGCAAAAATAGAAACGTGGCGTATTGCAACACCTATGTTAAGCAGTGACATTATCACTACATTGACGGGAAGAATTGTTTCTATTGAGTCAGGCGCCAAAGGAGGATTTCGTTTAGTTTTGGATATTTTGAGTACAGAAAAGCCCATATTACGCCATAGTCTTCATCGTGTTCGTTTATCGGCAAGATATTTGCCATCTGGCTTAGCGATTGGTGATGGACTGCATGGAAAAGTTAGGATTCGTGCATTCTCTGGGCCAGTGCGTCCAGGAGGCTACGATTTTAGTTTTCATAATTATTTTAAAGGAATTGGGGCACAAGGCGTTTATTTAGGAAAACCAAGAAAAATATCCGTTTCGCAGCCTGATGGAATATTTGCTATCATTTTACAGAAAATTGAAAATTTACGCACGAAGATGACACAAAGAATCCGTATAGCCCTTGAAGGAGAAAAGGGGAATGTTGCAGCTGCTCTCATAACAGGGCAGCGTGCTGGTATTTCAAATGAGACAAATGAAGCATTACGTACGGCTGGTTTAGCCCATATTTTATCAATATCAGGTTTACATATGGCGTTGTTAAGCGGCATAGTTCTTTTGAGTATCCGTAGTTTTTTAGCATTTTTTCCAGTTTTTTCTTCCTATTATTCCAGTAAAAAATTTGCTGCTATCGTTGCGTTTATGATAACAGCTTTTTATTTGTTATTGTCGGGCCTAGCAATATCAGCGCAAAGAAGTTTTGTGATGATTGCTGTTATGTTGGTTGCTATATTGTGTAATCGCTCAGCTATAACAATGCGTAATTTTTCTATTGCAGGGTTGATAACTCTGGCGATGACACCCCATGAAATATTAGGTCCTAGCTTTCAAATGTCCTTTTCTGCGACTGCTGCTTTGATCGCTTTTTTTGATTGGTGGAGTGGAAGGTCATTTTTTCGTAAAAGAAAAACAACGCCCTCGTATGTTGGAGGAGGAGTGATAAATTTTGCTTTCTTATCGATGCTTTCAACCTGTGCTTCTTCCCTTGTTGCAGGGAGTGCAAGTGGAATTTATGCTGCTTATCATTTTTCTAATATGGCATCTTTGAGCATTATCAGTAATGCTTTTGCTTTGCCTGTCATCTCAATTTTTGTCATTCCCTTTGGATTAATTGCAGTCCTCGCAATGTTAGGAGGATTCGAATGGCTCCCCCTTCAAATTATGGGGTTTGGAGTTGATCTTGTAATAAAGATTGCGCATGCTATCAAGGCTATTTCTCCTGATTTGAATCCTGGTTTTATGCCGTTATCAGCGTTAGTTTTATTGAGTATAGGCTTGGTTGGACTGACTTTTTGCAAAACACCCATCCGGCTCTTTTTTAGTTTATTTATTTTGGCTGGTATTTCTATTTGTGTAATGCATTCACCTGTACAACTGATTATAGCAGATAATATGCGTCTCGTGGGCGTTATTCATGATAAAAAGCTATATATCGATCGTTACCATATCTCTAAGTTCACGACATCCATATGGAAAAAGTCATTTCGTGTGAATGAAACGATTAAACCAACAAAATATGGTCCTTCGTTGCACGGACAATTTATTTGTGATTATTATGTATGTACGTCATTATTAGAGAATGGATTAAAAGTGATTGTTTTACAGAGAGAAACAGATCAATGTGTAGAGGCAGATATTCTCATTCAGACATTTGTAATGCATAATCCAACTTGTAACAAGAAGGCAAAAATAATATTTACGCCTCAACAATTGTTATCACGAGGAAGCGTTATGATGACCGAAGGTGGAGATATTATTTGGTCTTCGCTAGGGTTTCATAGACCATGGAATATGCACAGACAGCATTCATAAAAAATATATAATCTATCATATTTTGCTTCACATTTGGATAATGACAAAACAAAAAATAATAGAAGACTTTTCTGATAATATTTTACGGTATTTCACTTGGTAAGTTTATCAACGTCATTGAAACGAGATAATAATCTACAGTTTTCTAAAAATAGATGATTTTTTTATATATGATCATTTTAAATTGTTCAAAAAAATTGATATGTGTATCTTTGTGCATCCTATTGATAGAACAAGATAAAACAAAAATTCTTATTGAATGAGAAAAATGCTAACAAATTTTCTTAAAGAAATAAAAAAGATAATTGTTGATTATTCTATTTTATTCTTATCATATATTTCTATAACGAGTAACATCTCTTCAAGCAAAAGATGATGGTAAATTTAAATAGATTGCGTCAAAAGGTTATCTTTTATTATCACTATTATCGGTGGTAATAGGGGTGATAAATGCTGCTTATACGGATAAAAGGCAAAGTCATTCATGGATGTTCAGCAGTTAAAAAAAATGGCAGCTATAAAAGCGCTTGAGTTTGTTGAAGATGGTATGCGGCTTGGTATCGGATCTGGTTCGACAGTCAATGAGTTTATTCGTCTTCTAGGCGAGCGTGTTGCGGATGGTTTGCATGTGACTGGTGTTGCTACTTCAAGATATTCTGAACAACTCTGTCGTAAGTTTGGAGTACCTGTTAGCACTTTAGAACAAATACCTGAACTGGATCTTGATATTGATGGAGCAGATGAAATTGGTCCTGAGATGATGCTCATTAAAGGGGGAGGGGGAGCATTGTTGTATGAAAAAATTGTAGCATCGGCATCTCGTGCAATGCTTGTCATTGCTGATGAAACAAAGGTGGTAAAAAGGCTTGGTGCTTTTGCACTACCAATTGAAGTTAATCCATTTGGTATCCACACAACATGCAAAACCATTGAAAAAGTGGCTGATGACTTAGGGCTTTCTGGAGAAATTGCATTGCGAATGAATGGAAAAAATCCTTTTGAAACAGATGGTGGCCATTTTATTCTTGATGCATTTTGGGGCTGCATTTTGCAACCAAAACCATTATCGGATGCACTTCTTGCCATTCCTGGTGTTGTTGAGCATGGCCTTTTTTTAGGGTTGGCTTCACGTGCAATTGTCGCTATGGCTGATGGTCAAATAAAAGTTTTAGAACCGTTTGATTTTTAGAAAAGGCATTTACATGATGATATGTTAGCATAGTAAAAAAGGGTCTTAAAGATTTTAGGTAGAATAACGAATTAAAATTATAATTAGCGATCGGGGTAATCATTAAATGAAAATAATATTTTCTTTTCAGCGTTTTGTCGTATATTTTGGTGCAATTGCTATTTTTTTTGTGAATGTTGGAATGGTTTATGCACAAGGTGTGAGTGATCAACATTTAGATTCAGCGCGAAAGGCAATCAGAGCTATTCATGCAACGGATCAATTTGATAGTTTTTTACCCAATGCGGTCCATGATTTCAAAAATGAATTGATCAGCGATGATCCGAATTTGGCAACAGCTATTTCTGATATTGTTGATAAGCAGGCGCTTGCTTTAATTAAAAGGCGCTCTGATCTAGAAAAAGAGATTGCTCATGTATATGCAAAATATTTTACTCAAAAAGAGCTTGATGCGATAACAACATTTTATAATTCTGATACCGGTAAAAAGTTTTTGACAGAAGTCCCCAATATTGCACGTGATTCTTATTCAGCATTTGATATATGGCGTACTGCTCTTATGCGGGATCTTGTAGAAAATGTGAAAAAAGAGATGTCTGAAACACTTAATTTGAATAATTCTACTATGCCTACAAATATGCCTATAAAATCAGAATCTTCAGAAAATAAAAAATAGCTTGATCGATATCATGACAACAATGGGCAATGTCTGATTTTTTTCATAGCGGCGGTTTTCCCGCCGTTTTTAATATTTTAATGAGAGGAGGTCTTTTTAGAATACGGCTTTATAAAAAAGGTTTCTTCAAAAGAAAAAAAGACTTTCATTTGATAATAAAAGACCTTAGCCTACTCTTGCAGATATAAGAAGGAATAATTCGTGAGCTCTTTTGACTTTGATTTATTTGTTATTGGAAGTGGTTCTGGTGGAGTACGTGCAGCACGGCTTGCTGGGGGGCTTGGCAAGCGGGTCGCTATAGCAGAGGAATATCGTATAGGGGGCACTTGTGTTATTCGTGGTTGTGTTCCCAAAAAACTTTATGTTTATGCATCACAATATGTAAAAGAATTTAAGAAAAGTGTTGGTTTTGGGTGGAAATATGCGGATCCAATTTTTAGTTGGGAAAAGTTGGTTGCAGCTAAAAATAAAGAAATATCAAGGTTAGAAGGGTTGTATCGTAAGGGATTAGAAAATAACAATGTGCATATTTATGAAAGTCGTGCTACTTTTATAGATGATCACACATTGGAGCTTTCTGCCACGGGTGAGCGGGTAAGTGCAGAAAAAATTTTGATTGCAACAGGGGCAAAATTTGCACAAAATACTCCCATAGAAGGCGGTGGATTTTGCCTTACTTCTAATGAGATTTTTGACCTTGATCAACTCCCAAAATCAATAGTCATTGTTGGTGGGGGGTATATTGGTGTTGAATTTGCTAATATTTTTCATGAATTAGGTGTAAAAACAACACTACTCCATCGGAGTGATTTAATCCTTCGTAATTTCGATCATGATTTGCGGCAATTGCTCAGCGATGCAATGATTGAAAAAGGGATTTCTATTCTCTATGGCATAACAATTTCTAAAGTGCAGGCTGTAGAAAATTGTTATGAAGTTGTTTTATCAAACGGGGAAATGATCAGTGCCGATCAGATTATGTTGGCTACGGGGCGTGTACCAAATACAGCCGGTTTAGGTCTTGATAGGGCCGGTATTAAGGTGAATGAATTTGGTGCAGTTGTTGTTGATGAAAGAATGACAACAAATATCCCCCATATTTGGGCTGTTGGTGATGTAACAGGTCATATTCAATTAACACCTGTTGCGATTCATGATGCAATGTGTTTTGTGAAGACTGCGTTTGAGAATATTCCCACAACACCTGATTATGATTTAATTACAACAGCAGTTTTTTCACAGCCAGAGATTGGAACGGTTGGTCTTTCAGAAGAAGAGGCGGTAAAGCGTTATAAGCGTCTTGAAATTTATCGTACAGTTTTTCGTCCTATGCGCAATGTTCTTTCTGGGAGTTCAGAAAAAATGTTTATGAAGCTCATTGTTGATGGTGAAAGCCGTATTGTTGTGGGCGCTCATATTTTAGGGGAAAATGCTGGTGAGATGGCACAGCTTATAGGGATATCTCTCAAGGGTAAGCTGACGAAGGATATCTTTGATGAGACGATGGCAGTGCATCCAACGATGGCAGAAGAATTGGTAACGATGTATAAACCAAGTTATATATATGAAAATGGGAAAAAAATAGAAAGTTAAACAGCATATATTATGGTAAAAAGTTTTTGATATGCCAATCTGTAAAATTAATCTTTAGAGAGAGTATAATGATAAAAGAATGGGCGCCTGACACTTGGAGAACAAGGCCAATTAAACAAGTTCCGACTTATCCGGATAAGTCTATGTTAGAAGATGTTGAGCGAAAACTGAGACGCTATCCTCCTTTAGTTTTTGCCGGTGAAGCACGTGATTTAAAAAATGAATTAGCAGCCGTTGCGAAAGGCCAAGCTTTTTTATTGCAAGGTGGTGATTGTGCCGAAAGCTTTGCAGAACATGAAGCTGATAATATCCGTGATTTTTTTCGTGTATTTTTGCAAATGGCGATTGTTTTGACCTTTGGTAGTTCTAAACCAGTTGTTAAAATTGGTCGTATTGCTGGTCAATTTGCAAAGCCTCGCTCTTCTGATATCGAAAGAAAAGAGGGAGTTGAATTTCCTGCTTATCGTGGGGATATTATTAATGGCATTGAATTTGAAGCCGGTTCTCGTATTCCAGATCCGCAACGGATGTCTATGGCTTATCGCCAATCTGCAGCAACACTTAATCTATTGCGTGCTTTCTCACAAGGTGGCTATGCTAATTTAGAAAATGTTCACACATGGATGTTGAGTTTTGTTTCTAACAGTCCTCAGGGGGAACGTTATGAATTATTGGCAGAGCGTATTTCTGAATCAATTGATTTTATGCGTTCTATAGGGATTACATCTAAAACACATTCTTCATTGCGTGAAACATCTTTTTATACCAGTCATGAAGCACTGTTGCTTGGTTATGAAGAGGCTTTGACTCGGATTGATTCAACTTCAGGAAATTGGTATGCAACATCCGGTCATATGTTATGGATTGGTGACCGTACACGTCAGATTGACCATGCTCACGTTGAATATTGTCGCGGCATTAAGAATCCTATAGGATTAAAATGTGGTCCTTCCATTGAACCTGATGAGCTTTTAAAATTAATTGATATTTTAAATCCTGAAAACGAACTGGGGCGGCTTACTCTCATTACGCGCTTTGGTTATGATAAAGTTGAAAGTTATCTGCCTAAACTCATCCGTGCCGTTGAACGCGAGAAGCGTGCGGTTATATGGTCATGTGATCCAATGCATGGCAATACAATTACTGCCAATGGTTATAAGACGCGTCCCTTTGATTATGTTTTAAAAGAAGTAGAGAATTTTTTTGCAGTGCATCGTGGAGAGGGAACTTATCCAGGAGGTATTCATATTGAGATGACAGGTCGTGATGTTACTGAATGTACAGGAGGGGCGCATGCCATTTCTGTGGACGATTTGTCTGATCGTTATCATACACAATGTGATCCACGGTTAAATGCAGATCAAGCGTTAGAATTGGCTTTTCTTGTTGCTGAACTCCTTAAAAAAAATCGTGTGACTGACTCGTTAGCAATTGCTGCTGGTGGGTAGGCAAAAATTTGCCTAATATTTTTTAGGTCATTATGGCAGAAGAGAATTTTTAAAAAAGTAATATTTCAGATGATGAAGAATAAAGTTGTGGTTGCTAAACTGATGAAATGATACAAAGGCTTATGAAAAATGATTTTCGGGTATCCATAGCCCAATTAAATCCTATTGTTGGTGATATTGAGGGGAATTTTTCTTTAGCTGTTATGGCGCATCAAAAGGCCAAAGAAGAGGGGGCTGATCTTGTTTTATTCACAGAACTTTTTATAAGCGCTTATCCGCCGGAAGATCTTGTTCTAAAACCTGCTTTTATAAAAACATGTGAAGAGACTGTTAAGAAATTAGCAAAGATAACTTTAGGCGGACCAGGAATTGTCATTGGTCTTCCATTAAGACGCAATGGCAATATTTACAACGGTGTCATGCTTCTTGATGAAGGGAGAGTCATTGCCGAAAGTTTGAAGTTTGATTTACCTAATTATGCTGAATTTGATGAAAAGCGTTTATTTTCTTCAGGTCCACGTCCTGAGCCTATTGTTTATCATGGAATCAAATTAGGAATAGTCATTTGTGAAGATCTTTGGAATGATTTCTCTCTTAGTACAGAGCTTAAAGATAAAGGAGCAGAAATTATTCTTGTCCTTAACGGATCTCCCTACTATCGTAATAAAACTTTAAAACGTATAGATATTGTTCATACGCAAGCTCTACGATCTGGGATACCCATTATTTATGCTAATCAAGTTGGTGGTCAAGATGAGCTCGTTTTTGATGGCGGGTCTTTTGCCTTGAATGGAGAAGGAAAAAAGATATTTCAAATGAAACACTTTGATAGCCATATTGCTTTAACCCATTGGCAAAAAACAACGACGGGCTGGCACTGTATTTCAGGTCCTAAAGAAAGTCTTCTCAATGGATTAGCGGCCGATTATCAAGCTTGTGTTTTAGGTTTGAGAGATTACATCAATAAAAATCGCTTTAAGGATGTTATTCTTGGTCTTTCAGGAGGAATTGATTCAGCCCTGTGTATGGCAATGGCGGTGGATGCTCTTGGTGCTGAGAGGGTTCGCGCCATTCTGATGCCCTATCATTATACTTCGCAAGAATCATTAAAAGATGCTAAAGAATGCGCACAACTTTTAGGGTGTCCTTATGAAATAATACCGATTGTGCAAGCTGTTGAAGCGTTTTTGAATACAATGGCGCCTGTTTTTTTAGGGTTGCCGCCTGATGTGACAGAAGAAAATCTTCAAAGCCGTGTACGTGGTACACTTTTAATGGCTCTTTCAAATAAATTCGGTTCAATGGTGGTAACGACAGGCAATAAGTCAGAAATGGCTGTGGGATATGCAACACTGTATGGTGATATGAATGGTGGGTTTAATCCTCTTAAAGATATTTATAAAATGCAGGTTTATGCATTAGCTGAGTGGCGCAATAAAAATCACTTGCACAATTTGAGAGGACCAGAAGGAATTGTCATTCCATACAATATTATAGAAAAAGCGCCTTCTGCAGAGCTGCGGGAAAATCAAAAAGATGAAGATTCTCTTCCCCCTTATCCTATTTTAGATGATATCTTGCAATCTCTTGTAGAAAATGACATGAGTATTTGTGATATTATTAAACGTGGGCATTCACGGGAAACTATTGAGAAAGTTGAACAGCTTCTTTATGGTGCCGAATATAAAAGACGACAATCTGCACCCGGTGTAAAAATCAGTTACAAGAATTTCGGACGCGATCGTCGCTATCCCATAGTCAATCATTTTCGCGATAAAAATTGAGTATTATTTTATGGTTAAAGTTCGTTTTGCTCCCTCTCCAACAGGTTATATTCATATTGGCAATATCCGTATTGCGCTTTTCAATTGGCTTTATGCGCAAGCGCATAAAGGAGAATTTATTTTGCGCTATGATGATACAGATGTTGAACGTTCTAAACAAGAATATATCGATGCTATTGCTGTTGACCTTAAATGGCTTGGTATTCAACCAGATGCAATTTATTACCAATCTAAGCGATTTAATCGATATGATGAAGTTGCGGAAATTCTCAAACAACGTAGTCTTCTTTATCCCTGTTATGAAACAGCGGAAGAATTAGATCGGCGTCGTAAAATCCAGCTTTCACGCAAATTGCCTCCTATTTATAACCGTGCAGCATTAAAATTGACAGCAGAAGAGAAAAAAAACTTTGAATCTCAAGGTCGTAAACCCCATTGGCGTTTTCTTCTTCCTAATTTTGAAAGCGATCCTTTGCAAACAAAGCGAACAGAAGTTTGCTGGAATGATGCCGTAAAGGGAAAGCAGACGATTGATTTGGCGTCTCTTTCAGATCCTGTTCTTATTCGTGAAGATGGAAGCTATCTTTATACATTGCCGTCTGTTGTTGATGATGTAGATATGGGTATTACGCATATTATTCGTGGGGATGATCATATTACAAATACAGGCGCTCAAATTGCTCTTTTTAAAGCTCTTAATGCAGAATTACCGGTTTTTGGTCATATCAATTTATTGGCAACAGTTTTAGGAAAAGGACTTTCAAAACGTAACAATGATCTTTCTATTCGTTCTCTACGGGAAGAAGGATTTGAATCTATAGCTGTTCAGTGTCTTGCTGTTTTGATTGGGACATCACAAAATGTGCATCCCTATCCCAATCAAGCAGCGCTTTTAGAACATTTCAATCTCCAAGATACGTCAAGATCCGTTGCAAAATTTGATATTGCTGATCTTCTTGCTTTGAATAGTCATCTTGTCCATGAGTTAACCTATGAGGAAGTAAAAATGCGCCTTAAAAAACTTTCTATTGAGGGAGATAAGGCGGAATATTTCTGGAACGCGATAAGAAGCAATATTAATAAAGTCAATGATGCTGTTTTGTGGTGGAAAATCATTCATGATGAACAGAATTTTGATACAGTGACACTAGAAGATCGTGCTTTCGTGCGCCAATCACTCGATTTCTTGCCTGAAGGTGCTTTGAGTGAGGAAAGTTGGAAAATTTGGACAACAGCATTAAAAGAAAAAACAGGTCGAAAAGGAAAAGCTTTGTTTATGCCATTACGTCAGGCACTGACGGGCATGGACCATGGACCTGAAATGGGAAAAATTTTGCAGCTTTTAGGGCGTGAAAAGGTAGCAGAAAGACTCACTAGGAAATAAGAGCGGCTTTTTTTTAAGCATTTCGTTCATTTCACTTTTAAAGGGGATAAGGAATGGGTTTATTTACACGTTTTTATAAGCATGAAAGCAGGAATATCATCACCAAATCCAAGGGGCGTGTAATTCTTATTTTTTCGTGGGCGTTGTTTCTCAGATGGCTTCTCTTTATTATTTGCACTTTTGATATATTCTGTTTTATTCTCTTCTCCAGATTTTTTAGCGTGAGCAACGGGCTCTTTGGGAGCAGTTTTCTTTGATGATTTTAAAGATTTTTTCTTTACAACAATATCTTCTGTTTGATCATCGGCTATTAAAGTTGAGAGATCTCCATTGAGCCATTCAATTTTTTCATTACTCATTTCCTCAATGGCATTGATATATTTTTGATCAGCTTTTGTGACAATTGTAAAAGCTTTTCCGCTACGATTTGCACGCCCTGTACGACCAATTCGATGGATATAGTCTTCAGCATGTGTAGGAACATCATAGTTAAATACATGACTTACAGCTGGAATATCGAGTCCACGGGCAGCGACATCAGAAGCAACAAGAAGCGTAAGTTTATTATTTTTAAAATCAGCTAGGGTGCTCATGCGCGAATATTGGTCCATATCTCCATGAAGTGCCCCTACATTAAAGTTATGTTTGATGAGCGATCTAAAAAGTTCAGAGATATCTCTCTTTCGATTACAGAAAATGATTGCATTTTGAAGCTCTGCACCTTCATTTTGGATCAGCTCTCGTAAAACCGCTCTTTTATCCCATGATTTATTTCCAGATTTGACAAGCCGTTGTGTAATTGTGGTAGCCGTTGAGGAAGCTTTTGTAACTTCAACAGATACGGGAGAATGTAAAAATTGTTTCGTTAGTTTTGCAATTTCTGGCGCCATTGTTGCAGAAAAGAATAAAGTTTGACGCGTAAAAGGGGTTAGCTTACAGATACGTTCAATATCAGGAATAAAGCCCATATCTAACATGCGATCAGCTTCATCAATCACAAGGATTTCAACGCCCATTAGGAGTAGTTTACCGCGCTCGCAATGATCAAGAAGGCGCCCTGGTGTTGCTATAAGAACATCAGCTCCCCGTTCAAGTTTGCGATCTTGGAGTTCAAAAGAAACTCCACCAATCAAAAGAGCAACATTTAAACGATGATTTATTCCGTATTTATCAAAATTTTCTTCAACTTGAGCTGCAATTTCCCGTGTTGGCTCTAAAATGAGCGTACGGGGCATTCGTGCTCTTGCACGACCTTTTTCAAGGAGAGTGAGCATAGGCAATACGAAAGAGGCGGTTTTACCTGTGCCCGTTTGGGCAATTCCTAAAACGTCTTTTCCTTGAAGGACATGCGGAATTGTTTCACTTTGAATAGGTGTCGGAGCTGTATACCCCGCTGATTTCACCGCATTAATAACTTTTGCGGAAAGACCTAAATCATCAAAACTGTTTAAAGATGGTATCATTTTTTTATCAATTGCTCTGTGATTTTAACTGCGCTATCTAAATGATGATTATAACCAATATTCTACACTCTTTAAAAGTGTTAAGATGTTTTCACAAAAAAACTAACTATAACAATCATATACATATAAAACGCATAATACAATCATTAATAGCGAAATTGTTCTGATAAAATGCGCTCATCCCATGAATGAGTTGAGTCAAAAAGGATTGAAGCTGTTACTTCTGTTGCCATTGAAATAGTAACTGAATGGACAGATTTAACTTCAATATTATCTGCAGCAGCGTTGACAGGGCGTTTGTCAGGTTCAAGCATATCAAAACGCACTGTTACTGTATTGGGAAGCAAAGCTCCATGCCAACGCCGAGGGCGAAAAGGGCTAACGGGAGTGAGGGCCATAAGGGGGGCCATAAGAGGTAAGATAGGTCCTTGTGCTGATAAATTATAGGCGGTAGATCCAGCTGGTGTAGCGACGAGGACACCATCACAACTTAATTGTTCCATGCGTACGTTGTTATCAATGGTGATGCGAATTTTTGCGGCTTGATAAGATTGCCGAAAGAGGGATACTTCATTAATTGCAAGCGCTTCGATAAAATCTTGACATTCAGATTTTGCAATCATACGCAGGGGATGAATTTCTTTTTTATGTGCGACAGCAATACGATGGGGCAATTTTTTTTCATGAAATTCATTCATAAGAAATCCTACAGAACCTTGATTCATGCCATAAATAGGTTTGCCTGTGTACATGACGTCTCGTACGGTTTGTAACATTGTCCCATCACCACCGATTGCAACAACAATATCAGTTTCTTCCAGAGAAGAATGACCATAAACCGAAATTAACTTATGGGTAGCTTTGATAGCGTTCTCAGTTTCTGCGGAAATAAAATGAAAGCGACTTGGTAATGTAGTCATTAAAAAATTATCCTGATACTTATAATTTATGTTGTAACTTATTTTTGAGAGTTTTGAAGTTGCAATAAAAACTCTTTTTATAATAAAAAGAGCATTGAATAAAGAGAAGTTATTTCAAGGTAAAGTATCATTGAAAAGTAAGAGGAATTCGTCGTTATATAAGTTACAAACAAGTAATTTTTATTAGAATGATAATTTAGCATTGAAGCTAAGAGTATGATTAGTTAAAAGAGCATAACTGATTTTAATAATCAGTTTGAAGCACCCGTAGCTCAGCTGGATAGAGCGCTGCCCTCCGAAGGCAGAGGTCACAGATTCGAATTCTGTCGGGTGCACCAAATTCTTCAACTTCATATCATCCTAAATAGCAATATTACCTAAAAAGAAACCACTTCTTCTATGGAAATGGTCGTTTGAGTTGTTTATTAAGTGTTGTAGCGGATAAGAAAATGATTTTAAGAGAAGTAAAATGTGCGGCTGCGTATATAATTTTTCAGTTAGTCATTTTGAATATCAAGATAAAAAAACAAGATTATCTAAATATGCTTTCAATTTAACTATAAATATTTATAACATAAAAATACATATAATTCAATATGTTATTGTATGATTGATCTGGCAATGTTGACAGTAGATTGCTAAATATATTGTTCTGAGCATTAAAATAGATAGCTAAATGTGCTTTTATTCTATTTGGGGCGCTAAAGGTTGTTATAGTGAGATGGAACGCAGATGAGAAATATCACTAGTTAAAAGAATAATAATGGGAAAAATAATCGTCAAGATTTGAATTGGTTCAAAACGCTGTATCCAGTATGGTTATTATGGTTTTGAGAATGGGTATCGGGCGATTTCTCTATACACCAGTATTGTCAGTTATGTTGGATGAGGGATTGTTTACCTTTAAGCAACTTTCTTATATAGTTAGCGCTAATTATGGTGGTTATTTAGTTTGGGGGTATGTTCTTTACGCTTGGCTAAATTTGGAATATATCTCTTGCTCTTCATATGCTATCCTGTGCAGCTATAGTAATGATTGCACTTATTATTTCCATGACGTTAATACTTAGTCCTTTTGATCCGTTTTGCTGTTGGTATTGCGAGTGTAGCAATGATGGTTTTGGGTTTTATTATGATCATACAGCATAGCCATAATCGGCGGATTATTGCTTCGCTTTATGCAGGTGTAGGAGTTGGTATTTACTAGGTAATGAATATGTTATTATTAGTTTGAACAGGACGCTTGATGCGATCAACATTTGGTTTGGAGTCGGCTTAATGCTTGTTTAAAACTTTTTAAAACATACAGGTTTAATTATGACAACGATATCAACAAAACAGCCCCGTTCTTGCTTCCATTGCAAATGAAACCGCTTCTGTTAATAAAAGATCCCCAAAATATGAATTGACCAATCAAATGGATTTCGTGACTGGTCATATATTATATCGCATTCGTACTTTAAAAGATTTTGGTGATGTAAAAAAGGCGATCTAGGTAGTTTTATTGAAAATGAAAGCAACCTCATCTCATGATAAAAATTGCTGGGTTTCTGATAATGCCTGTGTTGTAAAATCTGGTCGTGTTTATGAAAGCGCAAGGGACTATGGCAATGCTGCTATTGGTGTCTATGTATATGGCAATGCCTTATATGTGATAAAACCCATGTGTATTTTGGTGCTCATGTTTATGACAATGCTCGTCTTTTTTATAATGTTTGAGTTTATCATTATGCGCGGGTTTATGGGAATGCAAAATTATCCGGTAATGCACGTACTCACAGCAATGCCGCGGTTTATGATCATGCTGTTGTTAAGCAAGGTTTACGGCAATCTAGAGTGGGGTGTCATGCTGATGTATATAGCACTGTTTATGATAATGCTAAGATCTCTGGTGATTTCGTAATTAGAGGTAATGTGTATGGCAATACAAGAATAAAAAGACGTAGCGATTTATATTCGGCTCCCATAAATTGTGAGGTTGATGAAAGCGATAACGTTATTAAGATTGATAAACAGAATAAATGATAGACGAGGGGGGGCGCCTTTTTGATGGCTATAAAACCCATCATAAAAGAGAGAATGCATAAAAGAAAGCCGTGCCAAGTGATATGACGCGGCTTTTAAATAGAGGTACTACAGATCATACAAAAGAAATCAATAATGAACGCATATATACAAAACGTATCATATTGCAAGCACTCTATTCGATTGATTAAAACTTATCAAAAGGAACGTAAATGAACAGATATGATCTTTAATCACTCATTTGAATTACAGAACCTATAAACACTTTTTTATGGCTATAAAACGTATTAAGAATAACTCCCTCATTTTTGAGTTGGTCATTTGAAACAAAGCACATTATTAAAATGCCTCTTTTAAAACGTTTCAAAATATCAAGCTCAAAATCTAGCTGAGTGAATTGAAATAACTTACATTCTAAAATTAAACGTATCAAATAAATTAAAATGCTTGGTAGGTTCATATCAAGATAATCAAGAGAAAATGCGTATTAAGTGAATATCTGTAACAAAACCCGTTTTTTTACATTTACGAGTATTGCTTTTTAAAAGCAGCTTTTCATAAGACAATAAACAATCGCTTTTTATAAAACCTAGGTTTCAACCGTTTCTTATAGAGATCTCATTTTATGTCTCTAAACGTTTAAACGTTCATTTAGTGAGATTCTCATAAGTGTATTTTCGCTTTGCACTAAACATAACTTCTGTGCAAATAAGTCGCTCCATATTTGGGCTGGCAAAATTAACCAGCTCAAATTCGGGCTCGTTAACTTTAGAATAGAGCATTCTTTAAACAGGGTAGATTTTGATTAAAAATTGAGTAAAATTCCATGCCTTTGTGATATGATTACGATCCTTTTGAAGTTTATCTGCTTATCTTTGTCTTAATAGGTATCCTCAAATTTGAGGGGACCTCATTTGGTTTCATATTTTTAAACTGTAACTTTTAAAACGTTTTTTCTTGTTTTCCTGCGTAAAAATCTTTTGATTTCATAAGACATAACATTATCAATTTCATTACCTGTTGTGATGATGGTATCTATGTAATGCCTGCCTATCATTTACTAACTTTTTAGTAAGCGGCGCTTTAAAATCGACTTATTTTTAAATCATTTTATGTATCCTTAATGAATTAAAACCTATCTTATGATAGTTTCAAATGATTATTCCTTTTAAGGTTTAGCTCAAAAAAGAGTAACCCCATAGCATTCTTTAAACGCATGCAATTTATGTTATTGATAATTTCCAACAATTACGTTTTTAATAATGTGATTTGTGTGTGATAAAAACGTATCATAAAATTTATGAACTGTTATGAAGGATAGCTGCTTTTCACTTCATTTGAATGGTTACATACGTTATAACATTTGCACCATGATTTGCTTTTTATGGTTTATTCATACATGGCAATTGTTTATAAAAAACGGTCAATTGAATCACGTATGAAAGTGTGGATTTTAAAGGGGCTTCATATAAAATAATTGCACACAAATTATTGGCTTTGTTGTATTTTTTTATGATAAGATTCTTCTCTTACACGGTGTTATCAATTTGGTTTGCAAAAATCTGCTTCGCTTTTGACTTTTGATATGGATACAACCTCTTTTGAGGTAGAGCAAAGAATTTTTGAACCATGGAGAGTGCAACAGCGCTCTTCAAAAATCTTGATTGCTTTGTGGAGAAAATTAAAGAGGTAGATAATTATTCAGCACGTTATCAACTACCAGATTGTGAAGTAGAAATTCTTTATAATGACGTAATTATCAAAGATTATCCGCAATTTGGTGTTGGAGTTTCGATTAGTACTGGTATTTTAGCTGCTGCCTGCATAGTAATTGATTCCTATCAATTCCCAGCACTTATAAGATCTACAACTTGATTTTGATAAAAAGGGGTTGAGTGTTTGTGAAGAAAAAATATATGCGGATTGGTTAGAATTAAAGCTTGAATATGCCTTGAAATGGGCGATGAAAAAAGTTGATCTTCATAAATGCGGTTATTCCAGATATGGAGCACCACCTTGGAAAAAGAGTGAAGTTGAGGCACATAAGGTTATCAAGGTAGATGATGCAGATGATAGCTACTTCATATTGGTGTATTGGCTTTATTGGGTGATGTTGCAACTTTACAATCTTATTATCAAAGTTT
The DNA here is from genome assembly GCF_042194715.1 of Bartonella sp. CM120XJJH. NCBI lineage: Bacteria > Pseudomonadati > Pseudomonadota > Alphaproteobacteria > Hyphomicrobiales > Bartonellaceae > Bartonella > Bartonella sp. CM120XJJH. The sequence continues at coordinate 62,489 of NZ_JBHINE010000009.1, forward strand.
CAGTGCAAGGGGTCATTTAGGCTTTGATGAAAATACCCAACCGATTCATTTTGAACGTGCATTGGCTTTAGCCAAAGAAGTGGTGAAATCTAAGCAACTCAGCTACGCTTTAATTGCAAAAGTAGTAAAAATATGAGCCATCTGGCAGAAAAACAAAGTTCTTAATAAGAGTCTTTCCAGAGAGGTGGACTCATTCTTGGAAAGAAAAAAATAGCTAAATTTATAGAAACAAAAGATAAGGAATATCTCCTTAAGAAATATCAAGAAGATCTAAAAAGATTAAAGCCAGAGTCTAGTTTAAAGCTGCCATCATCAGTTGAGTGAACCCAACAATGGTGGAGTTTTATCCATTGGCGGAAAACTGATGTTTGAAAGAGGATTTCTTGATGTGAAGGAAACATTGTAATAAATAATTATTATAAATCAATATGTTATATAAATTTATTATTTTTGAGATTAATGATCACTGACAAATAATTTTGCACTATTTTCTTTCTTAAAGCTTTTTGTAAATTATCAATGAAAATTTTTTGTAATAGAAAGTTCGTTGATAACATAACCTTTGTATGTTCATTACTTTACGCTCAAAAAAATATAAAAATAATGAAATGCAATTAAGTCATCAACTTCTTATTCTTTTCAATTTTTAATCATAAAAAAATCTTTTTATTCATCTTGTTTATAAAAAGAATTAGCTTTTTTCTGGTAAGACAATTGGAGAAATAAGGATTTTAGATATGTTTCGGCGTTCCATTTCAATCACTTTAAAGTGTAAACCATCAGTTTCAAAACTCTCTCCTTCATTTGGTAAATGACCAAACTGCCAAAGCATAAAGCCTGCCAGAGTCGTATAACGATCTGCTTCATCCACAAGGTTACGCCCAAGATAACCACTTAAACGGCGGATATCAGCATATCCCTCAACAAGAAGACTGCCATTTTCAAGTTGTTCTGCGATCATGAGTTCTTCATCATCATCAGGGAAGTCTCCTGCAATAGCTTCAAGAATATCGGTTGGTGTCGCAATTCCTTCAAAAGATCCATGCTCATCAACAATAATTGCAAGCTGAATCGAAGAATGACGTAATTGCTCCATCAATCGTAAAACACTTGTGTTTTCATGAACAACGAGGGGTTCTCGCATAGCTTTTTTCCAATTAATCTTTTTCCCCTCAGCCAAATTCAAAAGAAGATCTTTTGTCAACGCAACGCCAACAAATTCATCCACTTTTTCACGCGCAAGAATTAAGCGGCTATGTTTAACCTTTTGTAATTCTTCACGCATTTCATTTTCATCAGCATTTAAATCTAACCACTCAATCTCATTACGTGGCGACATGATAGAGCGAACAGGGCGATCAGCTAAATCGAGAACACCACGAATCATCTCTTTTTCTTCTGGTCTAAACAACTCAGAAGCTGCGGCCTGTTCAGCAATAACATCTACAGTCTCAGCAAGGTGACTATCTTTGCTTCCTCCTCCTAAGAGCCTCAAAACAGCATCAGCTGTTCTACTGCGTAGATCATTTGTTTTAATCATTTTTTCACGGTTACGACGTCCAATTTGATTAAAAGCTTCGATGAGAACAGAAAAACCAATAGCAGCATACAAATACCCTTTTGGAATATGAAAACCAAATCCTTCAACAATGAGAGTAAAACCAATCATCATCAAAAAACCAAGACAAAGGATTACAATAGTGGGATGACGATTAATAAAACGCATAAGAGCACCAGATCCGCACATCATCACTCCCATAGCAGCTATAACTGCGATATACATAACTGCTGCTTGCTCTTTTGCAATCATACCTGTTGCGGTAATAATGCTGTCTAGTGAAAAAACGGCATCCAGCACCACGACTTGGACGATTACTTGCCAAAAAACAGCATAAGCAACGCCTGTTTTTCTTTCATGAGATACCCCTTCTAACCTTTCATGTAATTCTAGCGTTCCCTTTGCTAGCAAAAAGGCTCCACCACCGATTAGAATAAAGCTATGCCAACTAAATGCAAAAGATGAAAGTGAAAGAATTACCCTATCGAGTCTCATGACCCATCCAATAACTGTAAGAAGGAAAAGCCGCATAATTAATGCTAAAGTAAGACCTATAAAGCGTGCGCGGTCACGCAAATGCAGTGGCAATTTTTCAGCTAGAATTGCAATAAAGATAAGGTTATCTATTCCTAAAACAATTTCGAGAAAAACCAGCGTGATCAAACCAAACCACGCATGGGGATCAGTGATCCATTCCATCATTCCTTACCTTTTAGAAGCTTAAAAGCGTGCGATTGACAAAAAAAATTCATAGGCTTTTATTCATATATTGGATCATGAACATTGAATGTAAAAAAACTTATATTCAAAGAAAAAAACAGCACAATATTGCTTGAATGCAAGTGATTATTGATAAAACAAAACGATGCCCCATCCCGCCTACAACCACAAGAAGGTTCCTCTAAACTTTGCTCGGGCATTATGCTCGATAATCCTCTAACTATAGGTTCTGTATCACAATCAGAACATTTATTTATAAAGCTTCTTATAATGGGGTTATTTTTATATAAGATCAAGTGGTGAATATCATATTTTTAACCTTACAGACAATGAGTTTATATAACAAATAACAAAATATCTGGACATCCATCCTTAGGAGCGTTATAGAAACGCTCATTCTCATCTTTTGAGAAGCTTATGGGTGATTAGCTCAGTCGGTAGAGCAGCTGACTCTTAATCAGCGGGTCGTGGGTTCGATCCCCTCATCACCCACCATTCTATTTTATACCGTAATAACTTATTGATTGCATAATTTTTTTTAAGGTACGAGCTTCTAAATAAAATTTGGCAGTAGAATTTCGCCATATGCATTTGTTTAAAAGTGAAGATTGTTGATATAGCTTAGTCATCAGTTTTTATATTTTTTAGGGGACTCAAAGAACTTGCAAAGAATATTTAAAGACCTTTTAATGTGTATTGTTTCTTTTTTTTAATCAATTGGTAAGGAGAAGTTTCTTACCGACAATTGTGTTATTTAAAGGGGTATAAAAATCAACAGATTACACTTCTTTTAATATAAATTGATTAAATTTTTTTAGATTTTTGGCATATTGTTTGAAGACAGAAGAAAATTTACACTTTAGTTGTGTCAGCAGCGTGGATATTTTTTGGTAACTCTCCCACTTAAATAAAAAATCTCTGTAATAATCATCAGTATTCCAAGAGGATAAATCAAGATAAAATAAAGTAGTTGGCTGGACATAAAAGGAATAAAATTAGATTAGTTTAATTGTTTAAAGATAATACCTGCTAAACGACAGAAAATAAGCTTTAATAAGGCTTAAAGTTTTTAAATATTAGACTGTACAGTTACGCTATACTGTTTTCCCGTTAGCTTAATCGCTAAAAATATAAACATTAAGAAAAAATTTTATTATCATAAACTTCTTTTGTTTTAATCCCTCTTATAATGAATCAATTAAAATCATTCATTTGTGCATCATAAATGGGATTAACGTGTGGATAAAGACTATTGAAGAAAAGCATAAAAATGATTTTTATTAACGTTCTTAGGCACTAAAAGTTATCACAGCATTAGAAAAATAGTATAATGGTGCAGTTTTGCTCTTTTATTAAGTATAAAGATGACGCTGCAACAATGGCTTTATTATTATACCATTCACGGGTGTTGTTGTGTAATGGGGAAGAGCGCTGAGAGAGGTTTCTTAAAAAAGATATGTAATTGGCAACACGATGGTGTTTTTTCTCTTTAAGAGGCTTGATTCTATTAAAGAAAGTGACAAACAAAAGCGTGACGCAATATGTATACACATTATTCCTATATTTTTGAGAAATAAAAATTTCGTAAAGTTTTTTCTTGCCTTTTTGTATGATCACTTGCGGGATTTTTTTATTAAAAGGGTCCTTTAATTATTATTTATCTATAATACTTTTTCTTTTTCAAATAATAAAATGACGTTATTTTCAAATAGAGGTCCTTAATTTTGAGCATATGTTTCTTGCAAAAATTTTTGCAATCATGTGCTTTATCCAACATAAAAATCGATTACACAATGAAATAGTATCTTTAATATTCAAGCTTATAGGAGTTTTTTTGAAAGGAAAATAGATAAATATTTCTATGTTTTTTATAAAAGGGGACCTTCAAGTTTCAATGTGAAAAAGATAAATAAATAATGATTGTATTAATTTACATATATAATTGAATTTAGCGTGATTATAATCATTTATAGGTACACAAAAAAGAAGTCGTTGATAGCCTTTTATTTATTCAGGTGGTGTTTTGGAGGTTCTTTTCCAATATTGTTGCGCTTCAAAAATGACGACCACAAACAATGAAATGATGAACGGTATAATCAAATAAAACATTCTAAAGACAATAAGTGCTGCAATAACATCAGTTGGATTTATGTTGGGCATGCCTGTTATGAAGAGAGCTTCAAGAACTCCTACTCCTCCTGCTGGAGCATTGGAGAGAAGAGTTATTGTAAAAGATGCCAGAAAAACACCAAGAACAGAGATAAAATGAATATCTGCATTGTGTGGGAGAACAGCATATATAATTCCTGCTGCTCCTAAAAGCTCTAGAGGGCTAATGAGAAGCTGCTGAATCACAATTTTCAGCCGCGGATAGGAAAGTTGAATTTTCTTACCCAAACGTAAGGGTTTTAACTGAAGCCAGCTGCCAAACGTATAAAGTGCTATACAGCTGAGTAAAATTGCTCCAACCGTTGTTCCTAGCCATTTAGGAAGTTCTTTATGAATGAGGGTGATAATTTCGGGTTGCAGCACCAAAACGATTCCCAAAAGTAAGATTGTGCCGATTACAAAAGTAAAAGAGCAAAAACCTACTAATATGGCGATTTCTGTTCCGTTTAATCCTTTCATTTTATAGGCACGATAGCGCACAACGGCACCAGAAAAAACTGAAGCACCGATATTGTGTGAAAGAGCGTAGGTTGTAAATGAACATATAGCGATAAAAATCCAAGAAATTTTATGGCCTAGATGTTGCAAGGCAATTCGATCATATCCAGCAAGAGCAGCATAAGCTAGGAGAGAACATAAACAGGCTAATAACCATTGCTGTGCATTTAAATCGCTCAAGCGCTCCAATACATCCCCAAATGAAATGGTAGAGAGCTTCATGTAAAGAATTCGAATAGATACCAGCATTGCTAAGATACCAATCAATGGCCATATAAATTGCTTTATTTTCACGATTCTGTATCCATTTTATGTTTTCTGTAAATCTTCATGATTGAGCATATTCCTTACAGATCTTCGTTCTGTTATATACTCTATAATGCCATTGGCAATTTCTTCATCATCTGTTACTACAACATCAGCACCTAAATCAATGAGATAAGTTGTTTCTGTGTCGGATAATGCATGTGTGATTATCTGGATATCTTTTTTCATATCACGTATATTCACAATACATTCTCCTACTTCAATGGTACTTCGCATTGTAATAACAACTTTATGTGCATTATTTATATTTGCTGCGTTCATTATTTCTTGTTGAATGATATTGCCACAAATAGCCTCAAAGCCATCTGCAATCGCTTTATCAGAGAGGCGTTTTGATTCTTCTACGATCACTATAGGTTTATCTCTATTGATTAAAGATAATGCAACACACTTACCGATACGACCATAGCCAATAATTACGATATGGTTATTTTTTAAGGTCATCGGTAAAAAATCTTGGTCTGGGTCTTGTGGATCAATATCAATAATTGTTTGGGTGTTTTGTGAAGATGCAGATTTTTTTTCTAGACGTTTTTTAATTTTATTACAGGCAATGAAAATAAGAGGATTGAGCAAAATAGAAAAAATTGCTCCTCCAAGAATTAAATCATGAGCGTCATTGTTTAAAAGTCCTAAGCTTAAACTTAAACCAGCAAGGATAAAGGAAAATTCTCCGATTTGGGCAAGGCTTGCAGCAATAGTCAAAGCTGTTGCATTAGAATAGCGAAAAGCCTTAACGATGAAAAAGGCAACAGCAGATTTTCCGATTACGATAATAAATAAGGTTGCTAAGAGAGGAAAAAAATGAGTTAAGAGTTTCTCTGGGTCAAATAACATGCCTACAGAAACAAAAAAGAGAACAGAAAAAGCATCGCGCAGTGGTAAGGATTCTTCGGCGGCACGGTGGCTTAATTCTGATTCGCTCATAACCATACCAGCAAAAAAAGCACCAAGAGAAAGAGAAACACCGAATAAATGAGCGGCTCCGAATGCTACTCCTAATGCAATAGCAAAGACGCTAAGACGAAATAATTCACGTGATCCCGATTGTGCGCTCATTTTTAAAAGCCATGGGATAACGCGTCGCCCAATGACGAGCATAAGTGCGATAAATACAATCACTTTCAGGATGGTGAGACCAAAAATACCCCAAATACTTAAATCCAACCATTGAACAAGAGGATCCAACGCTTCTTTTTTTGTATTGCTGAGTGCACTTGCTAGGGAAGGGATGAGGACAAGTATAAGGACCATTGCTAAATCCTCAATAATCAACCATCCAACGGCAATGCGTCCTTTTTCTGTTTCAATAAGATGACGCTCTTGTAAAGCGCGTAGCAGGATAACAGTACTTGCTATGGATAAAGCGAGGCCGAAGATCAAACTACCACTGAAACCCCATCCCATAAGCAAACCAAGGCACAAACCTAGAAAAGTAGAAAATGCCATTTGTGCAATAGCAGCGGGGACAGCAATAGCTTTGACAGACAAAAGGTCTTTTAATGAAAAATGGAGCCCAACACCAAACATCAGCAAAATAACACCAATTTCAGCAAGTTGATTAATAATGACGGAATCTATTTTAAATCCGCCTGTATTGGGTCCCACAATAACACCAGCTAACAAATAGCCTACAAGTGGTGAAATACGTAAACGGCTAGCAAGCATTCCTAAGAGAAATGCTAAACATAAACCTGCAACAATAGTTGTGATAAGTGGTGTGTCGTGGAGCATGGATTATTTACTATTCTTGATCAAAAAGCGAATGAATGAAAATGACTACATTTCTATGAGAAGAGAGATGTATCATACGTATTAAAGGACATTTTTATTTTACTTTGATATTTGCACGATTATTTCGCTCACGCCACCAATTTCCTAGCAGGAGTAAAATAGGAGCAGCAATAAAGATAGAGGATGATGTTGCAATAATAATCCCAAAGACCATGGGTAATGCAAAATTATGAACAGCACTTCCACCCCATATCGCCATGGGAAGCATAGCAAGAATTGTTGTAGCTGATGTAAAAAAACAACGTACAAGAACCTGATTAATTGACAGATCAATCAGTTCGCGCAACGGCATTTTTTTATAAAGACGCATATTTTCGCGCATCCTATCATAGACGACAACTTTATCATTTATAGAATATCCAACAATTGTTAAGAGCGCAGCGATAGCCGTTAAATTAAAATCAAATTGAAATAAAGCAAAAAAGCCAATCATTTTGGTGGTGTCTAGAATGAGAGTGATAATTGCTCCAATGGCAAAGAACCACTCGAAGCGTAACCATATATAGAGAGACATGGCAATAGCCGCAAGAATAACAGCAGTAAAAGCAGCAGTGGCAAGCTCGCCTGAAATTTTGGGACCAACAACTTCTATTTGATCGAATGTGGTATCGGGATAGATATTTTGTACAGCTGTTTTGACCTTATCAATGGCGATGGTTTGTTGTGCTTCGCTACCGCTTTGTTTCTGCATGCGAATTAATACGGTATTTTCGTTATCAATATTTTGCAAGGTAACTTCACCAATATTAAGAGTAGAAAGCTTGGAACGCAGAGTTGCTAGATCTGCTGGTGCTTTCGTGGTAATACTCATTTGGCTTCCACCAATGAAATCAATTCCGAAATTCAATCCAGGCTTAAAAAAGAGAAAAACTGAAGCCATTGATAAAACAATTGAGACGCCAATACCAATGAAGCGTGCTTTCATAAAGTGGAAAGTTGTGTTTTGTGGCAGGATGTTGAAAGCAGAGTGAATATGCAATTTTTTAATTTTCCATTTACGAACGATCCAAATCATGATGATGCGTACAATGGTGATATTGGTAAACATGGAGATGATAATACCAAGCAACATTGTTACGGCAAAACCACGAACGGGACCGGTACCAAACCAAAATAGTAAGACAGTCGCTATAATTGCCGTAACATTTGCATCAACAATGGTTGCAAAAGCGTGTTTAAATCCACGATCTAGGGCTGCAAAAGCACCCACACCTTTTCGACTTTCTTCACGGATACGTTCATTGATGAGAATATTAGCATCAACGGCAATACCGATGCCTAAAATAATACCAGCAATACCAGGCAGCGTAAGCGTAGCTCCCAAAAGACTCAGTGCAGCAAATGTTAAAATCGTGTGTAGAGCTAGTGCTATATTGGCGATTAATCCCCAAATGCGGTAGAGAAGAAAAATAAAAATTGCAACAAGAATAAAGCCAATTATGCCGGTGTAAAGTCCCATTTGGATGGCATCAGCACCAAGATTTGGACCTACGGTTCTCTCTTCAATGACCGTGAGTGGTGCGGGGAGGGAACCAGCACGAAGCAGAGCAGCCAGAGTTGAGGCTTCTTTGGGGTCAAAGTTTCCTGTAATTTGACCTTGTCCATTGGGAATGACACTATTAATGGTCGGAGCGGTTAAAACCTTATTATCTAGAACAATAGCAAAAGGACGGTTAATATTTTGTCGTGTTATATCGGCAAATATTTTTGCACCAGCGGAATCTAGAGTAAATGAAATAATGGAACGTCCTGGTATTTGGGGGTCAAAACCTGCACGGGCATCTTTCAGGACATTTCCATCTAAAGCGATTTGATCATAAATTGCATAATGTTGTGTTGCATCAGTGTATCCAGGAAGAATAGAAACACCTATAGGGGGATTATTGGGATCCACATTAGAAGGAACAAGATGAAAACTCATCTTAGCGGTTGTTCCTAAAAGATCACGCAGTTGTTTTGGATCTTGTAGGCCAGGCAATTGGACCATAATACGATCATTTCCGACCTTTTGGATGGCTGGTTCTGAAACACCAACTTGATCTATACGGCGACGGATAATTTCTAAGCTTTGTTCAATAGCATTGCTTATACGGTCTTTTATACCAGCTTCCGTCAATGTGACGCGGAGAGTTTCATTTTGAGCACTGATCGTGATGTTATGTTCTGTTGTGCCAAAGCTACTGTGTATGGGGGTTATTAATGTTTTCAAAGCAGAGAGTGCTTTTTCAGTTTGCGATGGATCAGAAATAAGGGCAATAATGCTATCTTCAACGATACGCACACTTGAGGTGCGGATTTGTTTTTCACGCAATACATTGCGTACACTGCCTAAAACGATGTGTAACTGATCGCGTTTTAACGTTTTGCTATCAACCTCGAGCAGGAGAGAAGAGCCTCCTTGAAGGTCAAGACCAAGTGCTACACGGGTGTCGGGTAAGAGTTTCGAGTTTTTAACTTGTTCGTGTGAAAATAAATTGGGTAAGGCAACATAAATGCTGCTTAAAAGAATAAAACAATAAAGGGTAGTTAACCAACCAGGTGTACGCATGATATATTCCGCTAATAGGCAATCTAACAGTTATTTAAAGTTAAAAGCACAAGTAAAATAAGATGATCATTTTATAATTCAAGGAAGAGAATTAAGTGTGCTCATTGGGAGGAGCGCGTTTATTTGAGAAATATTGCGTTTTAACGCTACGAAATCGTGTACCAATAGCTGGAATCTTTATTAAAAAGAAATCCAATGTTAGGATTTTTTGAAAAGTTCTCATAAAAATAGATTCTGTATGGAGTGTTATAAGTTTTTTGTTTTCAATTGTGGTAACATCCAACTGATCACACTTATTGCGTAAATCAAATCTATTCGTTTTAATGATATTATTGGTGTGTGATTGTTTGATTAAATAAGCACGCGTTCCTAGGTTGCTCGTCAAGAATACACCTAAACTGGATAGAAAAATCCAAGTTGTCAAAGGAAGAAAATTTTCTTTTTTGCAATAGAGGTGCAAAAAACACATGCTAGAGTGCCTTCTTTAATCTTATTGAGTTCAGCTTATTTATATTATCCTTTTCTCTTATTATCAGTATTATAGGATAAGGGAAAGCTTTTATAAGATTATTCTACAAAAGTTGAAAATATCTTCTTTATACCATATTAAAGAGAGGGGGGATAAAATCCTTTTTGTGCGCATAAGGTAGATATGTATACATTTTGTAGAAAAAACATCCGCATAATTTTCCTTCTTTTGGGGATTATCTTTGTATTTCATTCTGGTGCATGGGGGAATAGGGGTGCACAAAATACAATTGTCGAACAAACAATTACTTCTTATTCAGTTGATGAAATTGTTCAACAACAACAGTTGATTATTGATACTCTTGAAGAAAATACTGAAACTTTAAAAAGAGATTTTGACAGAAAGCCAGAAAATGAGCGTGCTTTAGAAGAATTGCGGTTACGTGCACAAGATATCAGTGAACGTGCTATTGAGGCAGCATTTGTTTTGCGTCCTCCTCTTAATGAGATTAATACACTTCTTGATCAATTAACGGAGCTCCATCGTGACGTAAAAAAACTGAAAAGCTCAGTGACGGAATATTCTTACTTGATAGAGCAAAAAGCTAAAATTAACAGTATTATGCTTCGTTTTGAAGAGATTTTCTTAGCGGCAAATAGAATAGCTGAACTTTCTATTTCTCAATCTCGGGAGCTTTTTAAACGCACACTTACGTATAGGCTTGAGTTTTCTATTCCGATGGTTAAACAGCTCGCCCAAAAAACAAAAGAGGCTTCATCAGATTTTCTTTTATTGTTAGATTCTTGGTGGAATTCTATATTTCACTTCAAGTCTTTACAACTATTTCTTTGCTTTTTAATGCCACTTTTTATTACTTTGGGACTTTCGTATTTTTCTCGAAAAGTTCTTGTTCATGTGTATTGCCACTTTACCAAGTCTAATGAGGCAATATCTTATTTACAACGCTTATTGATCGCCTTTATTTCAGTTCTCTTACCTTCGCTTGTATGCACTCTTTGCGTTTATCTTGTGTTGTTTTTATTTCGTAGTTTTAACTTAGATCTAGGTAAGCTTACAATAGTTTTTGATATGATAGGTTGTCAAATTATTTTAGTATTTTTAATCAATCGCTTAGCGATTGTTCTTTTATCATCGAATATGCCCCATATGCGTCTTCTCAGTATTGCACCATCGTCTGCTTATCAATTAGTGATTTTACTCACTTCTTTAGGGGGTGTTTTGGCGTTTGACGCTGTTCTTGATAGTATTTATGAAATCATTTCAGCGCCTCTATCTTTGACAATTGCTAAAAGTTTTATTGCTGTTTTTCTTGTAGCGATATTGCTGTTTATAATATCATTTGTACCTTTGCGGTTTAGACGTAGGCGTCTTCAAGGAGAAAAAAAAGAGCCATACTTTTGGCCATTTTATATACGCATTCCTCTTATTGGCTTGGGATTACTGCTCTTTGTGTTGAATTTTTTAGGCTACGTTGGTCTTGCACGTTTTATTATGCAGCAAATTATGATTGATGGAGCATTTTTAGTTCTCATGTATTTAGGAATACGAAGCGCTCAAGCACTTGGAACTAAAGGACAATTTATGAAAACAACGGTTGCTCATCTTGTGATGCAGCGGTTTCATTTAGAAGAAAAAACGATGAATCAATTGGGAGTTTTTGTGAGCGTCTTTTTCAATTTATTTGTTGTTGTCTTTTGTGCAATGCCAATTGCTGTACAGTTTGGATTTTCCTATTCTGATTTGAAAGCAGTATTGTGGCAATTGGTTACCGGTTTTCAGATTGGAAATATTACTCTTTCTTTGATTTCTATTGTAACAGGAATTATTTCTTTTTGTATTTGCTGGTTTCTTATTCGCCGATTTATTGGTTGGTTAGATAGTGTGGTGTTGGTTCATGGAGAGTTCGATTCTGGTATCCGTAATTCTATCAAAACAGTGATAAGTTATGGCGGCGTTGTTGTGTCTGCTTTGACGGGATTGTCAATGGCAGGTTTGGATCTTAGAAATTTCGCTCTTATTGCTGGAGGACTTTCTCTTGGTATAGGTTTTGGTTTACAGAATATTGTCCAAAACTTTGTCTCTGGACTTATTATTTTAGTTGGAAGACCATTTAAAATAGGAGACTATATAGAATCTGGATCAGTCGCTGGTGTTGTTAAGCGTATTAATGTGCGTGCAACAGAACTTGAGACCATTCAGCGTAAGACGATTATTATTCCCAATTCAAGCCTTATTAATAACAACGTTAGTAATTGGACACGACGCAATAAAGTAGGACGAATTGATATACCAGTTACTGTATCATCTAAGGTTGCTCCAGAGCATGTTGCTGAAATTTTGTTGGAGATTGCTTTTGCAACAGAAGGCGTTTTAAAAAGTCCTACTCCGCAGGTGAGTTTTACAGCATTTGATCATAAGAGTTTCTCCTTTAATTTAGCTATTTATGTGCCTAATATTACTTCACCTTCTCATGTAACCAATGCTCTTCGATTTAGCTTATATAAGCGTTTTGCTGAGGAAGGAATCCTAGAATGCTAAAATATATTTATGCTTTGATTACAGTTATTCTGTTGAATCTTTTTACCATAACAGCTTTTGCTGCAACAGTGAAGAATACAGATTTAAAGATACAATCTCTCGTTGTTGTCGAAGGAAGTATACCTTCAAAAATTTCTTTAAATACTCATCAAATAATTACAATTTGTATGAAGGGATGTTTTATAACTTTTCCTAATAAAGACCGTTTTGCAATAAAGGCAGATGATAATATAGAAATCAGTAGGGGAAGAGCAATTTTTAAATAAAATAATTGAGAATTTTTGTTTGGAGAAAAAATTTAGAAGAATAATGATATTGTGCGTAATTAATAATCTCATCCTTTAGAAGATAGTAGAAAAAAGGTATGACTTTAGTATAAAATAGATATATTTTTATACTATGTGAAATTTACAGTATGTATTTTGCATGTAAGAATATTGTGGTATTTTAAATACAAAATGTTTTATACTTTCTCATTTTAAAAACATAATAGGTATTTTTATTAAATTTTTATTATTTTAAGTATTGATTATTATAATATTTTAAAATTTATTTGATAATATTAAATTTTGATGTAATGATATATTAGTATAGTGATAGATTTAAATGTAACTATAAAGGAGTACATGCGATTTTGCTGCATAAGATTTTATAAAACTTTGTTTTTCTAAATGTGATTTTTGATTATATTTAAATTTAGCAATGGGGTATAATTTTATGAATACAAAATTTATAACAGCGTCTGTTTTTTCTTTGATTTCGCCTTCTATAGTACAGGCTGCAGATGTGGTGGCTCATGAAGAGCCAGTACATGTTGCCTCAGAAGTTGTTGCTTCTTCACCTTTTTCTTGGGGAGGCATTTATTTCGGGGGGCAAGTTGGTGGCTTTTCAAGTAAAGTTTCTGCAATAACGCCTTATGTTGATATTCCTCTCTATCCTGATGAGGAGAGTAAAAGTAAATCATGGGTTCCGATCGAGAAACAGTATATGCCGGATCTTTCTGGATTTATAGGTGGTTTTTATGCGGGTGTTAATTTTGATCTCGGTAATAATTTTATTGTGGGGATTGATACGGATATGCTTTTAACGGAAAAAAAGGATACAAAAACAAGATTTCAGGCTGATGAATCGAGTGCTGGTGGAACCGGTACTGAAGGAACCGGCACTGAAGGAACCGGCACTGAAGGAACGGGTAGTGATACTGATGAACCAAGTACAGATGACAAGAGTCGAAAAAGGGCAAAGCTCGTCAGAAAACAGGATAGAGGTCTTTCTCGCTCTGTTGCAGAGGATAAAGAAGAGAAAAACAGTTTAACTTTTAATCATACGTTAAAACAAAAATGGACAGGTGCTACACGGGTGCGTGTTGGGTTTTCTGCGGGGCGTGTGATGCCTTATATTGCTGGTGGTGTTGCTTATGGACAGTTTCAAGATATTTTGTCGACAGTAATTACGGGAGGTGAGCCATTTAATAGGACATCGGATGTAACAAAAACGATGATTGGTTATACTCTCGGTGGTGGTGTTGATTTTGCAATGACAGATCATCTTGTTATGCGTGCGGAATATCGTTACTCAGATTTTGGTAAAAAGAAATTTAAAGACGAAATTGAAGTTAAGTATAAGACGAATGATTTTCGCGCAGGAATAGCTTACAAATTCTAGTGTTGTAGGATAAAAGAGCTTAAATTTAAGAGGTCCTATCTCTTTGATAGGGCCTTTATTTTTTATTAAACTGCCTTTTATATATAATCTTGGTACCAGATGAAAGTGCTCCAAGCGCAATTCAAAAGGTGATTCGAAGAGTAAGAACAGGTGATAGATTGTCTGTCTTATCTGTAAAAATCTATCTAAAGGCAAAAATGTTGACAGAGCTGGTTTATGGCTTATCAAAACTGCACCAGATCAAGGATGATGGTTTTTTAGGTTTGACCTCAATAAAAGACGACGAGAAATGGGATTAGGCTCTTGTAGCGATGTATCTTTAAAAGAAGCACGGTTCAAGGCTTCAGCTTGTCGTGATCTTTTTGTTCAATGACTTGACCCAATTTATCAAAAACAAAAAGAAAATTTGTGTCGGGCAGGGGGTAGTATTTCTTTACAAGAAATTGCTTCCAGTACTTTTGAAGCGAAAAAAATGAAGGAAAAGCAGCAAGGTGGTTAACATCCCTTGAGTTACATGTTTTTCCTAAACTTGTTGATATGTCAATCACTGAACTGACGCAAATTGATAAAAAGGATGAATTTTTCCTATTTGGAAGACAAAAAATGAAACAGCAAGTAAAGCTCTATACCGCTTGAATATAGCTATAAAACATGCGGCAGCACTTGGTATAGATGTGGATATGCAATTGGTAGCAAAAGCTTTATTAGAAAATTTTATTCAAAATACCCAAAATATTCCAGTAATGCCATGGAAAGAAATGCCTAAGTTTTTTCAATCTTAAAATGATGAGCTTGTATCAAATCTAGCTTTAAAACTTCTTATTTTGACGGGGGGTGTTCTATGCCAATCAGGCATATTCGGTCAGAAGAGATTTATGGATCAATATGGATTATTCCAAAAGAAAATACGAAGAGAATTGTTGGAGAGGTTTATGATTTTCATGCGCCGCTTACAGTTGAAGCGCTTGCTGTTATTGAAAAAGCAAAAATAGAAAAAAATGTTTTTTATTTGCTGGGAGTTCTGGAAAGCCTTTATTTGATGTAACACTTTCTAAATTTATGAAAGACAAAGGTTTTGATTATAAACTTCATGGTTTCAGATCGATTCTGCGGGACTGAATAGCAGAAACAATGTCAACACCATTTGACGATTACCAAAACTATTCTTGCGCATTCAGTTGGGAATTCAGTGACGAAGGCTTACATGCGGACGAATTTTTCAGAACAGCGCCGTGTCCTCTTGGAACAATGGGCGCTTTTTATCTCAGGAGAGGCTTGATAATATGTCTATTGTCGAGTCTGGTGTCTAAGAAACACTTAAGCGGTTAGCGGATAGATTACAATATAAGCTCTCTTTAAAAGCAGGGAGGGGATAAAGCTTTCAGTTTTTGGTTAGCTACTGTTTTAAATGCGCAAAGACATTGTTTATCGCATCCAAAAGAGTTCAATAATTTTAAATAAAATAAATGAGTTATTGCGATATGGGGGAAATTTATCATTATTGATTCCATTATGCTTTTTATAGCACTATCCCTCATTTTTTTGGAGCTTTTTTATTGCTTCTATAGCTAGCCTTTTGCGATCTGCGCTTTTTGTATAAAGAGATGCCATGTTGTCATCGGTCCAGCCAAAAATTGCTTTCAATTGTGATACTGTTGCACCAGCATTAGCTGCGCGTGTTGCGGCTAATTTTCTTAATCCATGCGCTGATTTTTTTATTCCCGCCGCATTACACGCTTCACGAAATAAGTTTCCAAAACTTTCTTTTACGAGTTTATTTCCGTTTTTTCCGCAAATGAATGTTTCATTTCCAATAGGACCAATTTTAAGGGTTTCTGCTAATTCAGGCAAAATGGGCAGAAAGACATCTGTTTGGAATTTGCTTTTCTCTGTCTTGAGATGAATGATATTATCTTTGACGTCTTTCCAGCCAATGCGTACCGCATCACCACGACGTAAACCCGTGTAAAGAAGGACATCAATCCAGACGCGTTCATGCGTTCCTAGAGCCCATTTTTTATAATATTTCTCAACATCTTCTTCTGTCCAAACAGCAAATCCATCTTTGTCTTTTCGTAGCTTTAGCAAGGCTGTGCCAATGAACGCTGTTAAAATACTGTTTAAGCAGCCATGCAAATGAACCTTCAACAAGTTTACCTACTTTAGGTTTTGGGGGGATGATGCCTTGTAACTCGGCAAGTGCGCTTTTATAGTTATCAACAAACTCTTGCGTTCCATAGGTGCCGCGTATTCTAATGCGTTTGCCATGACCAATACGTACATACCATACAATTTTTCCATGTTGAGTAATTTGTTTGACAAGATGAGGAGGGCGTGGTTTAGGCATAATCAATTTTACATCTTAGAGAGCGCGATTTCGTAATATTCATTCTTTGACAAATCTAAAAGTTTGTCTGGATGCGCTGCTGAATTTGGTAGTGGAATATCGGATTTGAGATAGATAAGCAGTTCACCGGTAGGTTTGATTTCTACGAGTTCACAACCTTGTTTTTTTGCTTCTCTTAAAGCGCGTGCAATGGCTGGTTGCGTTATAGCAGCTGGACGAGGCGCCATATCTTTTCTCCTTACATTGAGATGCAATTCACGTGTGGCGTGAATCACGCATTACTTGAAAGTTGTTAGGAAGGGTGGGGTGCTAGGAGGCATGTGAAGCACTCCAACTTTTAAAAATCTACAAGTTTATTTTTTAGATGTGCTTAATTTTATATTTCCAATCTTGTAATTGTGTAAGAGCCAAGGCTATTTTTCCTCTATGACACATACATACATTGGCTTCAAAACAGGTGATTGCAACGCGCTTTTTGTTTAAAAAAATTTGATATAATTTGTTTATTGCACAAGAATTATTCTTGAGAGTTGTATTTTGATAATCTTCAAAAAGGCGGTCATAATCTTGTTGTGTTTTCAAATTTCTTCGTTTTTCAGAAGCAATTCCAAGTTCAGGCATATGCATATATTCAATATCAATATTGCTTACAGCTTGCTCTAATTGTCTTTTTGAAAATCCGTGTTTTCTACTTATTGGATTTTTACGAACATCACATAAAGTTTTGATATTGTTTTCTATGAGACTCTTAAGATAATTCTCAAGGGACTTACCTTCATAGCCAATGGTAAAAAAAACAAAATTCCTCATCTTTAGCAGGCTGCATGATAATATGTTTGGTGTTACACACGTTTAATTTCCTTAGTAAATGGGCGGGGGTGCTTGTAGATATGCGGGGAACAAAACACCCCCATAGGTTTAAGCAGCTTTTGTTGAGAGTTGTTTTATCTC
>NZ_JBHINE010000090.1:0-866 GCF_042194715.1 Bartonella sp. CM120XJJH
TTAAAGGTGAAACTTGTCTTGCCTTTTGGGGGTGCAAAAATATGCGTTTCGCTTGGAACAACGCTTGTCGAAAAATCTTGCATCTCTTCATGGCGCAAGGCGGCTAAGCGCTTGCGTTTAAAGCCGTTGATATTGGCTTCTCCTTCTTGAATACTAAAGTCTTGGCAGCCGTTATTTGCTCCCAATGCGCTCACACGGCAGCCACTCACGATATAATGCCCATGGGCACGGTCATATGTCGCAATGGCTTGCATGGCGGGTTCAAGCAATGAGGGGGATTTTTGATCAATCAGAACACCATCTTGTAAGATATAAACCGGAAAGAAAGTGCCACTTTGCGCATCCTCTTTCAGTGCCCAAACAAGCTTGGCTGTTTCGCGTGCGGCGCCAGGCTCTCCTTCTGCTAAGGTGCCAGGGACTTGCCCCAACAGCTCTGGATCATCCTCATGGGTTATCCATTTTTTTTGCAGCTTTACACCAATTTCCAAGCGTCCAATCATGGAAACATTGTTGAGTACAGCTTCAGAGACCGGAAAGATATCGCCTGCGATATAAATCTTGCCATCCGTTAAAGTGACGGTTTGTGTCTCTTTGTTGACAAAAGCATCAGCCCGTTCAACGCGGTCTCCTTCTTGTGCCACAAGACGCCCCAAGCGGTCATGCCGTCCCCTTATAATGGTTTGAACTTCATTGAGTTCACCACTTTGAATAAAGGGACGCGTGCCATAAAAGACAACACTTTGTTGTTCCTCTTTGCCGCGAGATCTGTCAATTGCAAACGGTAGACCACTTTCATGCTTCATCTTAAAACCTCAATAAAATCTTGAATTGTTCGCGAACATCGGCACGCAAAGGAATATTAATGG
>NZ_JBHINE010000091.1:0-859 GCF_042194715.1 Bartonella sp. CM120XJJH
GTGGATGCCATTTGCTGGAAATACTATGCCAAAGGTCAACAAGCGCTTGCTGTTGAACGCGTCTATGCAGCGAATTTGGGACTTGCAGACTATGGACCCATTTTAAAAGCAGGTATCACGATACTCTTACCAACCCTCCCCTATCCGAAAGCCACACCAGTAATCAGAATTTGGGGTAGCAAATCATGAAACCTTTTTGCATGGTTTTGGCAAATGGAGAAGACATCACAAAAACGCTCATGGATTATGTTTTATCGATTGAAATTACCGATGAAGCAGAAAACAAAAGTGATCGTATTACCATAGAGCTTGATGACCGTGCGCGTGACAGTGATAACGGCTTTCTTGATATTCCTCTTATCGGGACAGTTATTTCTGTAACACTTGGTTATGAAGGCGGGAAAAACCGCGATATGGGAGTCTATCTGATAGACGAAATCTCTGTAAGCAGACCACCGCAAAGCTTAAGTGTTACAGGACGCGCCGCATCAATGAACACATCTTATAGAACCCCAAAAAGCCAATCCTATCACCAGCAAACCCTTGGCAGTATTGTTCAAGAGATAGTAGAGCATAATGGCTATACGCCAAAGGTTGATCCTTCTCTTGCAAAAATCGTTGTGCGTCACATTGACCAAACGGCTGAAAGCGATATGGCTTTTGCCACACGCCTTGCAGAAGAATATGATGCAGTAGCAAAGCCCGTTGATGGCAAACTTGTGCTCGCCAAACGGGGTGAAGGCAAAGCCATCACCGGTGAAACACTCCCCATAGTTGTTATCCATGAAAAACATTGCATCTCTTGGGATTTTAAATACAGCGCACGGGATGAAGCAGGTGCAGCCAATGGCTTAGAAAC
>NZ_JBHINE010000092.1:0-859 GCF_042194715.1 Bartonella sp. CM120XJJH
GTGGATGCCATTTGCTGGAAATACTATGCCAAAGGTCAACAAGCGCTTGCTGTTGAACGCGTCTATGCAGCGAATTTTGGACTTGCAGACTATGGACCCATTTTAAAAGCAGGCATCACGATACTCTTACCAACCCTCCCCTATCCGAAAGCCACACCAGTGATCAGAATTTGGGGTAGCAAATCATGAAACCTTTTTGCATGGTTCTGGCAAATGGAGAAGACATCACCAAAACGCTTATGGATTATGTTTTATCGATTGAAATTACCGATGAAGCAGAAAACAAAAGTGATCGTATCACCATAGAGCTTGATGACCGCGCCCGTGACAGTGATAACGGCTTTCTTGATATTCCTCTTATCGGGACGGTTATTTCCATAACACTTGGCTATGAAGGCGGAAAAAACCGCGATATGGGAGCCTATCTGATAGATGAAATCTCTGTAAGCAGTCCACCACAAAGCTTAAGTGTTACAGGGCGCGCTGCATCAATGAACACGTCTTATAGAACCCCAAAAAGCCAATCCTATCACCAGCAAACCCTTGGCAGTATTGTTCAAGAGATAGCAGAGCGTAATGGCTATACAGCAAAGGTTGATCCTTCTCTTGCAAAAATCGTTGTGCGTCATATTGATCAAACATCAGAAAGCGATATGGCTTTTGCTACACGTCTTGCAGGAGAATATGATGCGGTAGCAAAGCCCGTTGATGGCAAACTTGTGCTCGCCAAACGGGGGGAAGGAAAAGCCATTACCGGTGAAACACTCCCTATTGTTGTTATTCATGAAAAACATTGCATCTCTTGGGATTTTAAATACAGCGCACGGGATGAAGCAGGTGCAGCCAATGGCTTAGAAAC
>NZ_JBHINE010000093.1:0-857 GCF_042194715.1 Bartonella sp. CM120XJJH
ACCGCGCATTGTGCCGCTATTGATAACCCCATCACGCACTTGAAGGGTTAATGCTCCCTCTTGAGCTTCCACAGTCCCTGCTTGGGTTAAAGCATCAGCACTCAAAACCACATCATAACTTAAAATCGTGCTCTCTTGAGAGGTTGTGAGCATGCTACCCGCTGTCAAGGCAACCTGCTGCATGCTGACAATATCACCCGTGTGATTGAGGGCACCATGGGCATCCAGCGTTATCTTCCCATTGGACCAGACAGTGCCTTCTTGGATCAGGGCACCGTGATGCGCATAAAGGTCAACTTTTTGCTCTGCCACTAAGCGCGCGCGTGATGTAAGCTCTGCTGCTTCCACCAAAAGAGAGCCGCCGGCGCTATAATGTCCAGCGCCTACAGTGAGCCCATCATCGGCGCTCAAGACAATATTCCCCTTGGCACCAATATGGTTGTTTAAAGCGCTGATTTGATTGGTTTTAATGGTCAGATCGCCAAGGGAAGAAACCCCTGTTTGATCATTGTCTTGCATGCGGCTTAGATCAATTGTTGCTGCTTGGATCTCTAAGAGATCACCGGCGGCTATCCGCCCATTCCCCGCCTCAAGCTTTGCTGCCTGTAAATGCAAAGAACCCGTCGCTGACTGTTTACCATCACTCCCAATACCGCTTGCTAGAAGAGCATGAGACTGGAGCTTGATCAGATCGGCGTGCACATCAACAGCACCGCTTGCCGCAACGCGAGCTTGCTCAGCCAGTTCAACATGTTTCAAAGCCTTCAGTTCAACTGCTTCTTCTGAAAAAAGCAGATCTTTCACATGCACACTGTCGTGGTGAGAACGCGCTTTTACTGCTCCTTTGGCGCGTGCTT
>NZ_JBHINE010000094.1:0-522 GCF_042194715.1 Bartonella sp. CM120XJJH
TCAACATAAGGGATTTTCTCTTCTTTCATAGGGAAAAAGGTTAATTCTTTTGCATCATTTTCCAGATTTTTCCATCAGACATATACATAATCTTTTGACCTGTGGTTATCTTTTGTGTGCCGTGAGTGGTGTGAAGCGTAGAACTAGAAGCCGCTAGATGATCTATAAAGATTGATTTCCACTTAAATGAAGCAGGAGATGGAAAAAAGATATTGGGTGCCCAAGAACGATCTTTTGAACGAATAACGACAAGCTCTTTTTGTTTCAAGATGTTAGAAATTGTTTCTGCAGACAGATCTTTCCCATTGGAAATGGGGACTTCTGGTTTAGCTGTAGGCGAGGCTAAACCTCCAAAGTCGCTTATACTTGTCATACAAAAAGTGAACGTACATGATGTTTGGATGAGGTCAGAATCTCGACACTTTCCTTGATTAGAAACTTTCAGAGTCCCTTCGTGTAGCTTGTTTTGTTTTAAGCCATTAGGATCAAAAAAAATCGAACTTTGCGGACTTAAATCATAAC
>NZ_JBHINE010000094.1:538-847 GCF_042194715.1 Bartonella sp. CM120XJJH
GATGTCTCTTCCAACGAGATTGGTCTTCAACAAAACTTGAAGATTTACGGAGTTTGCCAAATGTATTTGGTACTTCTATGGTCCCAATATTCACTTTTTTACCCGTTGTAAAATCGACTACTTTCGCTGTAACTAGATTCTCATTTTTTTCAACATATAATCGATATCTGCGTCCCATCTCCCATGGAAACTTGATTTCACATCGTACTCCTGAACCTTCCTGAGTAAAATGCTTACATTTATCACCCTTCCATCCCGTTGCATTCCAGATAGAAAAATGAATGGTACGGCTGCTCCTGTTGAAAAAAC
>NZ_JBHINE010000095.1:0-843 GCF_042194715.1 Bartonella sp. CM120XJJH
CTCAACAAGCATTATTTATTCAATGATCTTAGAGACGATACCGGCACCAACAGTACGACCACCTTCACGAATAGCGAAACGAAGTTTTTCTTCCATCGCTATCGGAACGATCAACGAAACATCCATGGCAACATTGTCGCCTGGCATAACCATTTCCGTTCCTTCTGGAAGCGTAACAATACCTGTAACATCCGTCGTACGGAAGTAAAACTGAGGACGATAATTTGTGAAAAATGGCGTATGACGTCCACCTTCATCTTTTGTCAAAATGTAAGCTTCTGCTTTAAAACGTGTATGAGGCGTAACGGATCCTGGCTTCGCCAACACTTGACCACGCTCAATCCCTTCACGGTCAACACCACGGAGCAGAGCTCCTATATTATCACCCGCTTGGCCTTGATCTAAAAGCTTGCGGAACATCTCAACGCCTGTAACCGTCGTCTTAGACGTTGGACGAATACCGATAATCTCGATTTCCTCTCCAACTTTAATAACACCACGCTCAACACGACCCGTAACAACGGTTCCACGACCCGAAATCGAAAATACATCTTCTATCGGCATCAAAAATGGTTGATCAACAGGACGTTCAGGGGTTGGAATATAATTATCAACTTCACTCATCAAAAGACGAACAGCATCTTCACCAATGCTTTTATCCTTATCCTCAAGGGCGGCCAACGCAGAACCCTTAACAATCGGTATATCATCGCCTGGGAAATCATATTTGGATAAAAGTTCCCGAACCTCAAGCTCTACAAGCTCCAAAAGTTCTACATCATCAACCTGATCAACTTTATTAAGAAAAACAACAATTGCTGGAACACCAACCTGACGTGCAAG
>NZ_JBHINE010000096.1:0-829 GCF_042194715.1 Bartonella sp. CM120XJJH
AGTTTCCATGGACCAGCGGCTAATGTTTTGGCGGCATCCGGTTTGTTAGGTTATGTGAGTGGTGGCAAACAAACCACCATTGGCTTTGATGGGAATAGATATGACTTTGTAAGCAGAATTATTGGCGGTAATGGCTATACTTATGAGACAATACCTGCTGGCAGTAACGTTTTGACAGAATGGTGGAGAGTGACCATGAATCGCATAAGTTCCCATACCTGTCTTGGAGATGCGAGTCCACAATGTAGATATGATTATGGTACATCTCATCTTGAACAATTTCCTTTAAGTAAATCAAGGAGTAAAAAATGAAACAAACTTTAAAGCTATTAGGTGCTGTAACTTTGTTAAGTATAGCCGGATGTCAGTTTAACAAACCTCCTCTAGGAGAGGTAGCAGCGTGGAAGAAACCAGGAGCAGATTTTACAGAGGTAGGAAAAGCCTTGTTAGAATGTGGAATGCCAACACCTTATTATACTGATCCAGAAAGCAGAAAGCTTAGTATCAATGCATGGGCAACAATTCATGCGTGTATGGTTCAATCAGGTTTCCATTATGAAAATGAACATGAGGGTGGATGGTGTTATACTTTTAGAGCCGAAAACTTACCCATATGTCGTCCAGGTGCTGTGATCCCGAGGCGCAGTGTCAAGAAGCGCTTGAACAGCCCGTTTTGTAAAAAATATAAAAATGCACCTGAATGCAAGCCTTAAGTTTTGTTGTTTGTGATGATCAACAATCCGTCATCCTTGCCTTCGCTTGGAATGGCGGGATTGTTTTCTCACTTTCATTATTTAACGGATGAAGAAAAGCAGCATTTACAAGCTGG
>NZ_JBHINE010000097.1:0-826 GCF_042194715.1 Bartonella sp. CM120XJJH
TTAAAGAGGAATTCCATGGACTTTACAGTGTTCACGCAACTTTTCAATAAAATTGATCAGATAACAAAAACATATGTCACGGATATTTCCTCAAAAACAATAGCTACAATTACACCCTTTGTATCAATCGGTATCACAATCGCTTTCATCATCTATGGTTGGCTCATCATTCGTGGCGCTATAGATATGCCTCTCTCCGGATTTGTAAATCGTTTCCTACGGATAAGTATTATTACTTCAATAGCTCTTACCACAGGGCTTTATCAGAGTGAAATTGCCAATTTGATAACACAAATGCCCTATGAGTTATCAAAAACGCTCATAACAAATCCACTCGATGATGCACAATTAATGAGTTTACTGGACAAAGCAGCAACCAAAGGATTTCAATATGCAGGCCGTCTTTTCCAAGAAACCGTCTTCTTCGAAGCCAATGGACTGCTTTACAGTCTCTTAGGCATCATCATCTTGCTGGCAACAAGCCTCGTAGTCGCAATCGGCGGTGGTCTCGTACTCCTGACAAAAATCGCTATTACACTTCTCGTAGGATGGGGACCACTCTTCATCATTGCTTTGCTCTGGCAACCAACTCATCGCCTTTTCGAGCAATGGATAATCCAAGTCATCAATTATATAATCCTCTTCCTACTCTTGGCGACTGTATTTAATCTGATGATGAATATCTTTGCAAACTATTTGAGCGATATGAAACTCGACTACGACCAGAATGTAAGCTTCATGTTTGGGGGAGCTATCGTCTTGTCTATTATATCCATCATGCTGTTACTCAAACTATCAAGCATTGCCAATTCTCTCGCAAAAGGAA
>NZ_JBHINE010000098.1:0-826 GCF_042194715.1 Bartonella sp. CM120XJJH
AGATTTTGTTCTTTGAGGGTGGCATAAAAATCAAAATAGCCATTATGTTCATTTTTTTCTGATATTTTAAATACGAGTTTCAAAAAAATGATGCTTAAACTAAACAATCAGCACTTTTGTAAAAGTGTTTTTAGAGAGCAACAATACACGAGTGAATTTACAGAATGTAACCATATTTGATCTTTTACAACAAGATAGCGTGGAAAGGCATAAAAATTACGACTCTTTACTGAGGGCATTGTACTTCTACGGTTGGCAATGAACAACAGATGATTTTGATAAGGCTACAAAGCCAATCGGCATTTTTATTGTCTTTTGCGGGTTTATAAAATGCTCTGTTTTATATTTATTCTGTTTATTTTTTACCTTATCGTTAGAAGATTAAAGATATAAAGGAAAAACGCGTTTCTTTCTTTACGGTTGTTTTTTTATTAGGCTTTAAAGCATCAATGGCGATATCTTTTAAAGCCTGAATATTACGCATTGCTTTACCGTTTTTGTTTCATTCATTCTTTGATGAGTGGGGCGTTTTTCAAGCACAATAGGATGCCTAGAATGTATTTGTGTTATCAATTCACGCGCGCTTGTTTTAATGAAACACCTCTCAATATTTGGCACATCCATTTCATGATAGGAGCTATAATGCAGACCTACGATATTGAAGTCTCTTTGAAAAGTCTATTATGCATTCAACAAAGATGAAGGTGTAAAAGTAGGGCGGGTGAAGTTTAATTTTTGCGTGTTGCACTAAAGCGGGCGACTTGTTGGAGCGGTTTTGCTTTGGTGCCAAAAGGATGTAAAAGTGCTTCTGCTTTTGTAATCAGTT
>NZ_JBHINE010000099.1:0-810 GCF_042194715.1 Bartonella sp. CM120XJJH
TTCCATACCAGCCTTGGCACTCTCCGAGAGCTTTTCCTGTGTAAAAAAACTCTTCAACCATTGCCAAAAGTTGGAAAATCTTTGTTTAACGCCCTCCCACAAATTGCCAAACCACTCGACAACAGAGGAAAGTCCTTGTTTGAACTTTTGCCAATGGGAAGAGAGATCAAAAGCATTGGCGATTATATTTTTCCAACGCGTAATGGTGCTGGTATCTGCACCAAAAAAGCGCATAACAGCTTCAAAGGCTTGCCCCCAAGCCCGTATTATCCCCCGTGCTAAACCATTCATAAAAGAAGAAAAGCGGTCCCAATATTTCCACAGAGCAAAACCAGCTGCCAATATGACCGCCACAACAGCAGCAACCGCAGCCCCTACCGGGGTAAAAATACCCCCCACAACAGAGGCCATGCTCGCTCCAACCACTTCGATCACGGTTCCTATCCAACCAAAGCTACTCGCAAATGCCGCCCCTGAAACAGCAATCCCCCGCAAAGCGCCCATCAATAAGGTCATTGGTCGCAAAAGTCGTAGTGAACTTGCCCCAAGTCCTGCGGTAAGCAAGCCCAGTGAGCGCCCTACGGCTGCTAACCCTCGCCAACTTGCCTTCAGCGTGCGGCTCACAGCCCTCATCTTGATAAAAGAGGCAATCAATTGCAGGACCCCAAGGCGGGTTCCCGCCATGGTAAAGCGCAGCACGCGTAGAGCAATATTAAAAGCCATCAGAGCGGCAATGGTTTTGATGATCACACCGGTTAAAACAGGGTGTTCATTTGCCCATGCCATAAGAACATTGATAAAATTGCCAAC